>CAIPGK010000701.1 GCA_903864575.1 uncultured Chloroflexota bacterium | reverse complement strand
CGGCCGGACTGGCCGGCGGGGCGTAAGGGAGAACTGGTCCAACATGATCGATACAGGTGACATTCGGAAGGGCAGCACCTTCGACCTCGACGGCCGGCTTGTGAAAGTCGTCGATTTCTCGCACAACAAGCAGGGTCGCGGTTCCGCGCAGCTTCGCATGACCCTGCGCGATCTTCGTACCGGAGCGCTCACTCAGCATACCGTGATGGCAGGCACCAAGTTCCCGTCCGTTCGCCTCGAGCGCCGCCACGTCCAGTACCTCTACCCTGAGGGCGACCAGCACCACTTCATGGACACCGAGTCCTTTGACCAGATCGTGCTCAACGAGACCGCGGTCGGAGAAGCGCTCAAGTTCATCAAGGAGCAGGATGTCGTCGACCTCATGGTCTACGGCGACGAACCGATCGACATCGAACTTCCGACCGCGGTTCATCTGCTTGTCGCGGAGACCGACCCGGGTCTGAAAGGCGATACCGCGAGCGGCGCGACCAAGCCAGCGACCCTCGAAACCGGTCTGGTCGTTTCCGTTCCACTGTTCATCAACGTCGGTGACAAGCTCAAGGTCGACACCCGGACCGGCGAGTACATCGAGCGAGCAAGCTAGGTGAGTGGGCAGCATCGCGCCGCCACTCCCGAGCCTGCAGAAATCGAGGGACTGCTCCGCGCGCTCATCGGCATGATGCGCGATGGCGGCATGAGTGAACTCGACCTCGCCTTCGGTGACGTTACCGTCAGGTTGCGCGGCGCGGCCACCGTCAGCGTCGTTGCGCCGGCGACGGTCGTCATTCCGGCGAACGCTGCGGATGCGGTCACCCCGTCGTCCGACTACGCCATCGCCGCCCCCATGATTGGCACCTATTATGCGTCGCCCTCGCCGGGTGCGCCCGCCTTTGTCGAGGTTGGTGACACGATTGCCGCGGGTCAGATCATCGGCATCATCGAGGCGATGAAGATCATGAACGAGATCCCCGCGGACCGCGGCGGGGTCGTGACCGAACTCGTGGCCGCGAACGGTCAGCCGGTGGAATTCGGGTCTCCCCTGATCCGCGTCCGGCCCGGAGACGGCCGCCAATCGTGACCCAGGATGTGCTCCCGGTCGGCGCGGTCGTCGATCTTTTGCGACAGGCGATTCTCGCTCACCCCTTCTTCAGTGATCTCTGGATCACCGGGGAAGTGGTGAGCGCTTCCGTCGTCAAAGGGCACTGCTATCTCACCATCGCCGATGAGCAGGGTCATCTTCGGGGAGTGCTCTGGCGTTCCAACCTCGCGCGACAGTCTCATGTTCCCAGGGCTGGCATGCAGGTCGCCGTGCACGGCCACCTCGACATTTACCCGGCTCGCGGCGAATTGCAGATTGTCATCGACTCCGTGCAACCAGCCGGGTTGGGCCTTGCGGCCCTCGAGTTCGAACGGCTCCGCGCGCAACTGGAGGCGGAGGGTCTGTTCGACCCCGCCCGAAAACGACCGTTGCCAGCAGCGCCCGCGTGCATTGGCGTCGTCACCTCGGAAACCGGCGCCGTGTGGCATGACATTCAGAACGTCCTCCGCCGGCGGTATCCGCTCACGACGTTGATCCTCGCGCCGGCTCAGGTGCAGGGCGACGGCGCGCCAGACTCCATTGCGGCGGCGCTGACCGCGCTGGAACGCGACGGACGGCCCGACGTCATCATTGTTGCTCGAGGCGGCGGTGCGCCCGAGGATCTCGCTGCATTCAACGCAGAGCGCGTCGTTCGCGCGATCTTCGCCTGCTCGATTCCGGTCGTCAGCGGCGTCGGACATGAGACTGACGTCACCTTGGCGGACTTCGTTGCGGACCTTCGGGCCCCCACCCCTTCCGCAGCTGCGGAACTCTGCACGCCTTCCATGGCCGAAGCTGCCGAGGACCTTCACCTGCTACGCAACGCACTCGTTCGGTCCATGCGTGAAACGCTGGCTGCAAAGGGCGCCACACTCCAGCGTGCACGGCATGAACTGGCGCATGCATGCCCGGCACGGGAAATTACCCACAGTCGTGAACGGGTCGCGATTCTTCGCGGCAACGCCCGCCGCTCATGGCAAACCGGGGTCGCCGCGACCATGGCTTCAATCGCCAGCCAGCGACGAGCGCTGCGCGCGCTCGACCCGGAGGCCGTCCTGAACCGCGGCTACTCCGTAATCTCGGTGGCGGGCAGCAATGTGCCGGTCTCCTCAGCGTCCGAGGTCAACGCCGGGATGGCGATTGCCG
>CAIPGK010000700.1 GCA_903864575.1 uncultured Chloroflexota bacterium | reverse complement strand
GGTCTTTACCTCTGCGGCAGCGGCGCCTGGCCCGGCGGTTGCGTTATGGGCGCGCCCGGCCACAACGCCGCCCACGAAGCGATCGAGCGCCTCGCGAACGGCGAGTACAACTGATCCGGGGTCGCTGGCGATCGGCCATCAGCTCTCAGGCTCCCGGCAGGGGCTCAGGCCTCCGGCGATGTGACCGCGGGCAACCCAGCGCCGAGAGGTTCTGACAGCTGATTGTTGACAGCCAATTGCCGATTGCCCTTCGTGCTACACTCCGTGATACGAACATGCGTTCGTTATCGCGGAGTCCGGTGATGGCGCTGAAAATCGAACAGACGGCATGGGGCGTCGCGCCGGTCATCATCTGCGACCAGTGCGGCGACCCGATCCGCGACGCCCGCGACGGCAACTACCAGTGGCAGGCGGGCGACGCAGAGCACGACCCCGACCGGCCCCGGGACGGCGAGACTGCGATGCCCACGCGCCGGTTCGCCTTCTTCACCCACAAGGCGTGCTCCGGACCCTTCGAGCAAGCCCGTGGCGGCGCGGCCGAGTGGTACGCGATGGAACTCAGCGACCTGCTCCCCATGCTCGCCGCCCGGCTGCGGCTGGTGGGGCGGGTATGACGGAATCGCGGTCCATCGTTCCTACAGGTACCGCTGCCGCTCCGCCGGGGTGAGCGCGTGCCAGTGCGCATCCACCCAGAGACGGCGGGCGCGGCGCTCGAGCCGGGTCGCCCCGATCCAGAGGAACGGCGCGATCGCGATGTTGATCAGCCCGCCCAGCACCGCGAGTTCCCAACCCGGTCCGCGCAGCCACGCCGCGACATCCGCCGACACCCAGCCGCTCCGGATCGCGACCGCCAGCCCCTGTCCGAGTTCGACCTGCACCGCATGGCGCAAGCCGAGCTGGAACGCCTCGTCCACCGCCGCGATCACCGGCAGCGCCACCGTCAGCGCGAGTGCGTGCCGGGAAATCCGCCACGCTCCGCGCACGGCGGACTGCTCGCCCTCGCCGAGCCGGTCATTGAAAAAGGCCCACCGGATCATCACTGCCAGCGCCAGCGTTCCCAGCGCCAGCGCCGCAAGCGACCGGGGATCTGCCCCTGGTCCGAGCCGCCAGCCTGTCAGCCAGTCCATGTCGATGCTCCGAGACCCCTCTCTGCCCTCATGATGCCCCAGCGGCACGCCCCCGGCATCGCGCATTTGAGGGATTTCCCGCAAAACTGCCTCTGCCCCCTGCATCACCTGTCGCGCGGCAATCGCCGCCCCGGCGAGGACCCGCCCCCGGTCGTGTAGCATTCGATGGTCCCGCCGGCAGGCCCACAACCCCCGGCGACGGAGCTTCAACACCTGCTACCCGATACCCGATACCCGACCGCCGACACCTGAAAGCCCCCCCATGACCGATTTCGAAATCGACCACGGCCACGAGGAGTACGACGACGCAGAACTGCTCGAGCAGGCGCGGGCGAACGCTCAGGCGCTGCTGCTCGGCACGGCTGCCTTCCTGAGCGAGGCCGGCGTCCCGCTTGACCGCTGGGCGGCCGCCATCGGCGAACGCTTCGGCATGGGCTGGGGCGATCCTCGCCCATGGGACGCCGCCGAGTTCCTCGACATGATGCTCACCAACTACCGCGCGCTTGGCGCGGAGGTCCTCGTCGCCCGGCTCGATCCCGGCCGCGCCGAAGCCACCATCGGCCCCTTCCCCGATCCCGCCATCTGCGCCGCACTCGGGCTGCCGATGGACGCCATCGACCCCTTCCACGATGCGCCCGCCGCCATCGCAACCCCGCGCGGCCTCTCATGGCGCTGGGTCCGCGACGGCGAGGACGTTCATTTCCTGGTCGAGCGGGAGTGATCGGCTGATGGGCTGATGGGCTGATGGACTGATGGGCTTATGAGCTTATCGGCGTGTCGCATCGGTTCGCTCGGGGATGACCCATCGCACTTCCGAGCCTCGTTGTCCCAAAAGCCAAAAAGCCCATAAGCTCATAAGCCCATCAGCCATCAAGCCCATCAG
>CAIPGK010000699.1 GCA_903864575.1 uncultured Chloroflexota bacterium | reverse complement strand
TGGTGGCGCGCGAGGGCTTCGGTTTGCCCCACCGCCCCGGCTTCGTGGGCCGGATCGAGGCCGAACTCCGGATCGTTGAGGACGGCCGCATCATGCCGGAGGGCACGCGGGGCGAAATCCAGGTGCGCGGCCCGCGCGTCTTCGCGGGCTACTTCGACGACCCCGACGCGACCGCCCGAGCCTTCACCGCCGACGGCTGGTACCGCACCGGGGACCGCGGCTCAGTCGAGGACGGTTATCTCGCGCTGCTTGGGCGGATCGACGACCTGATCAACTGCGGCGGCCGCAAGATCGATCCCGAGGTAATCGAGCGCGCGATGCGGCAATGGACGGGCATCGTGGACGCCGCCGCCTATGGGGCGCCTCATGCCCGGCTCGGCCAGCAACCGGCGGCCGCGGTCGTCCTGGCTCCCGGCTGCACGTTCGACCGGAGGGCACTCCGCCGCTGGCTGATCGAGCGCCTCGGTCCGAATGCCGCGCCGAAGCGGATCGACGTGCTGGAATCCCTGCCGCGGACCGCGAACGGCAAACTGTCCCGGTTGCGGCTTGCGGCTGCGGCGGCGTCCGCGGGAGAGCCGTGTGCTGACGTGGGTCCGGATGCGGTCTGACGCATGGCCCCAGCTGGCCATGGCGCCGGCGTCGCTCGCGTTTCACGCCGCCCACCAGCTCGAGACGCGTGCCTTGCGCGGGATTGCCGTGGGCAGGAGCGCGGAAATGCGCCCGTTCCACTGCGCGAGTCGGCGTCGGCGCTCGCGGATACTGGGTTTCGGGGGTGCGGGATGAGCGGAGAGCAGACGACATTTGCGGCAATTGTGGAGCGCTGGGCGCGGGAGCGGGCGGCCTGCAGCGCGCTGCGCGACGAGGCCGGCGCGACGCTCGCGTGGTCGCAGCTGGGCGAGACGGTGGCCGGCATCCGGGGGGACCTTCGCGCGCTCGGGGTGGGGCGACAGGCGCGCATCGCGGTTACGCTGCCGCCGTCTCCGAGGTCCGCGCTGCTGTTCACCGCGCTGGTGTCGAGCGCAACGCTGGCGCCGATGTCGCCGGACCTTCCGGCAGCCGAACTCGATGCGTTGCTCCCGCGGCTCGGGCTGGCCGCGGTCATCCATCCCGCGGAGGCGGGGGAGGACCGGCTTGCGGAGGCGGCCCGCCGGGCAGGCGTGCCGGTGATCGCGGCGGCGCCGGCGCCGGGCGATCCGTTCCAGGTTCGGCTGATGGGCCCCGCGGTTGCCGCCGCGGTGGATGACGGGCCTGTCGAGCCCAGCGGACTCGGGATCATCACGTCGACGTCGGGGACGACCGGGCGGCCCAAACTGGTCGCCCGCACGCACGGCGAACTGGCTGGCGTCTTGCACCGGGGAGACCCGTTGCTCCCGGTCGAGCCGGATTGGCGAACCATTGTGTTCGCGCCGCTCTCGCTCTCGCTGGGAATGACCGCCCTGCGGCGCGCGCTGGCGGATGGGTCGCTCGCCGTCATCCCCGATTCGTTCGACCCGGCGCGCCTGCCGTCGCTGATGGATGCCCACGATCCGGCATGGCTGTTCGCGCCGCCACAGGCGATCGCGGCGCTGGCGAACGCTCATGCCGCCGGCGATTGGCGCCCCGGCCCGTCCCTTCGCTACCTGCGGAGCACCTCGGCTCGGCTCGATCCCGCGGTGCGGGAGGCGCTTCCGGTTCCGGTCTTCGACGCCTACGCCTCCGCCGAAGCGGGAATGGTGGCGCGGGAGGGATTCGGCGTGCCGCACCGGCCGGGATGCGTCGGCCGGATCGAGGCGCGGGTCCGCATTGTCGAAGATGGATGGGAGCAGCCGGAGGGCGCGCCGGGGGAGATCCAGGTGTCGGGACCGCGCGTCTTTCGCGGGTACCTCGATGACCCGGAGGCGACCGCTCAGGCCTTCACCGAGGACGGCTGGTTTCGCACCGGGGACCTCGGCTGCCTGCAGGACGGGTACCTTGCGCTCCTGGGCCGCATCGACGACCGGATCAACAGCGGCGGCGTGAAGATCGACCCGGAGGCCATCGAGCGCGCGCTTGCCCAGTGGCCGGGCATCGTCGAGGCTGCGGCCTTCGGAGCGCCCCACCCGAGGCTTGGCCAGGAGCCCGCCGCGGCCATCCTGCTGGCCCCTGGCGCGGTCCTCGACCGTCGCGCGCTTCGTCGCTGGCTGATCGAGCGCCTCGGCCCGAGCGCCACGCCGAAGCGGATCGACATCCGTGAGAGCTTGCCGCGAACGCTGAATGGCAAGCTTTCGCGTTCCCGCCTGGCTGGCGCGAATCCACCTGCTGACACGTCCTGACCGGCCACCGATGTTGCGTCTGGCCGGGGTCTGTAGCCGCTATCGCGCCGTGCATCAGGTGGGTCCGGTCAGGCGGCGAACGGGGTGGCCTCCTGCCGGGGACGTGGCAACCGGAGGACGATGAGCGCGTCAATGAGAAGCCGGTTCCCCGAGGTCGTCCACGCCGCCTTGTCGGCACGCTCATCGCACATCGGGCACACTGATGCTGCCGTGTTGGCGCAGTCGCGCGCCAATGGATCGAGGGTGTAGCTGCTGATTCGAGGTCGCTCGATGGATGATTTCTGCCTCGACGCCGCCGGTTGCCGTCCTGCGATCGATGGCAGCGAGCCGGGGCCGCAACTCGGGACGCTGCCCGAACTGGTCGCCTTTCACGCCGCCCGCCAGCCGTCGGCGCCCGCCATGCGCGCGCTGACCGGGGAGGAGATCAGCTACGGCGCTCGCCAGCCAACTGGCGGAGTCGCGGACATCGCTCCGGCGGCTGGGCATCGGACCGCAGGACCGGGTGGCGGTTCTCATGCCCGACGGTCCGCTGGCCGCCGCGTGCATGTTGTCGTTGGTGTCGTCGGCGGTGTTCTCGCCGGTCAACCCCCAGACGCCCGAGCCTGCCGCGATCGACATGGTCCGGCGCCTTGCGCCTGCCGCGGTCGCCGTGCTGCCCGGGGCTGGCGAGGAGGCAGCCCGGGCCATCGCGCGGGCGGTCGACCTGCCGGCGATCCGGGTCGTGCCGGATTCAACGAATCCATTCCGGCTTTCGTTCGATGGCATGGCGACCTGCCCGGTCGAGGATTGGCCGATCGGCGCGGCTGACCTCGCGATGATCGTTCCGACCTCGGGCACGACTGGCAAGCCCAAGCTGGCGGCATGCCGACATGGATGCTTCGGTGGCCAGATTCCGCCGGGGGTGGATCCCCTCGGGCTCGGCCCCGGAGACCGGTCGATCGTGATGACGCCGCTGGCGCATGGGCACGGCCACGCCGCGATCAACCGCGCGTTGCGGGCGGGATCGCTCGTCATCGTGCCGGACGCTCCCGATGCGGGCAGGCTGCCGTCGTGGATGGCGACCCACGATCCCACCTGGCTCTACCTGACGCCGCACCTGCTGGCTCGCCTGACCGCTTCGGATGCTCAACGAAGGTTCGAGCGGAATCCGGCATTGCGGTTTGTTCGCTGCGGCTCCGCGCACCTCGACCCCGGCCTGCGCAAACGGGCGGCGACGGCGCTTGGCGTGCCGATCCACAATGCATACGGCTCCACCGAGGGATGCGCGATTGCCATGGAGGGAGAAGTCTGGCCGTCGTGTCCGGGAACCGTTGGCAGGATTGTGTGCCCGCTTCGGATCTCGGTTGACGGCGCGCCCGCCGCGCCAAGCGAGGCGGGGGAGATCGAGCTGTCGGGACCTGCGTTGTTCGCAGGCTACTGGGGCGATCCGGAGGCGACCGCGCAGGCGTTCACGCCCGACGGCTGGTATCGCACTGGGGACCGTGGCCGCGTCGAAGATGGCTACCTCGTGCTCCTCGGACGCGTCGACGAAATCATCAACAGTGGCGGCGTGAAGATCGATCCGGTCGAGCTCGATGCCGCCATCCTGGCGTGGCCGGCGGTGCGCGATGCCGCCACGTACCCCATCCCGCACCCATCGAAGGGGCAGGCGCCTGCCGCCGCGGTGGTTCTCGAACCGGACGCGGCGTTCGATCGGCGGGGCATGCGACGCTGGCTGCTGGAGCGCATCGATCCGCGAAAGATCCCGGTCGAATTCCGGGTGGTCGAGGCGATTCCCCGAACGGCCGCTGGCAAGGTGGAGCGGTGGCGGCTTGCCGAATGGCATGGGGCCAGGACCTGACACGCTGCGGCGCGAGGCGGCCGCACGCGAAGGCACTCCCCCCGAGCGGCGCACCCGCGGCATGCCGTAGGATTCCGGTAGCCGCCACCGAACCGAGGTCGCGACGTGCATCACGACGTTTCCCAGTTGCCGCCACTACCGCCGCCAACGCCGCCGTTCATGGTGCGCGACCGGTTCACCATCTCCGCCGATCTCTTTCCGCTCGGGGCGGAGTACAACGGCGTCGTGGAGTCCGCCCATTTTGTCGCGGACGATCGCTGGGATACGTATCTCGCTCACAAACTGAACATGCTGGAGCAGGCCTCCGGGCGGGCAAGCCTGCACCTCGATGATGATCCTGCCGGGCTGGCCGAGGCTTACTGGCGGGTTGCCGGGCTGCTGGCCGCTGATGAACCGACCCTCGCGGTGATGCTGGACGATGGGGTGATGCTGCCGCGCCTTGGGCTGCGGTTGCGTGCGGATTCGCCTGGCGCGAGGATCGAACCCGAGGTGATCGTGGAGCACCCGGGGCCGATGGGAGATCGGGCCGCGGCGTGGCTGGAGGGGCGTTCTGGCGTGGCGCGGCTCGCGGATGCGATCGCGCTGGCGTGCCAGGAGGATCTCGTCATCATGCGTGGTGGGGCGGATGGGCCGGATGTGGCGGAGTCGCTGCAGGTCTGCCTGCCGAGCGGGTGGGACCCGCGCGAGAAGTTCGGGACCGGGTTCCGGGCCATTCACGAACCGATCGCGGACAACGCGCGCCTGCTGGGATCGTCCGCGAATGTGATGAAGGCGCTGCTGACGAAGGGGCCGTACATCCGCTATTCATGGAGCGTGACCCTGCATGACAAACTCGACGGCCACCCGGAACTGCCGCGGGCCACGCTGACCGAGGAGGAGTGGGCCGACCCGGAAACGGTTGCCGCCCGGACGTTCATCCGGATGGAGCGGCAGACGACCTGCCCGATGCCGGACCTCGGCCGCGGGCTGTTCACGATCCGGGTTCATGTCGATCCTCTTGTGGAGCGGATGGAGCGGCAGCCGGGTTTGCGGCCCCGGCTGGCGAACCTGATCGCCAGCACCGCTCCCGAGGTGCGCGAGTACAAGGGCATCGCTCGCCTCGCGCCGCCGCTGCTGGTGTGGCTTGGCGCGCATCAGGGCATGGGCGAGGCTGCCGGCGATGGTGAGGCAGTTGCGCCCGGCAGCGAGGCCAGCCAGTAGGCGGCGGCGGGGTCGAACGCACCGGGGTCGAAGCGGACCAGCAGGTTGGAGGCGCCGCCGGGAATCTCGAACACAACGCGGCCGGATGCGCGCTCATCCGGCCCCAGCCGCCCGTCCGGGAGAAGGCCAATGGCGACCGGCAGGATGGCTGGCCACGATGCGCGGGCGTCCAGATCGATGACGCTGAACCATGACCCGGAAATCGGGCGGGGCGCATCACCGGGGTTGCGAATCTCCGCCTCGATCACCAGCAGTGAGCGCCCCTCGGCGGCATAGGTATAGCCATAGCTGCCCGCCCGGCTGGCCGCGCGAACGATGATCTCAAGTCCGTTGACCGCGCGCAGCTCGCCGAGCGTCGCCGTTGCCGGTGGGAGCGCCATTGCCGGGGTGGCGATGGCGCGGTCAGGAACCTGGGCGCTAGCCACATCGCGCATGCTGTCCGGCCCTCGCGTGTCGCCGAGGACGGTCGCGAAAAGCGTTCCCGTGGCAAAGGTTGTGGCCACCAGGACGCGGCGGAGGCGGCCGGACATGGGGGGCAGCGGAGACCAACCGATTGGCTGCGCTGTGGCCATGCAGTGCTCGGGGGTCGGCGTCATGCGATGCCGTGCGGGGCGGGGTGTCCCGGATGGCTCATCGCCTTCTGCCACGGTCGAGGGGCGTTCCGTCGTGGGCGGTGCATATTCTGCGTGGTCCGGCAACGAAGGCAGGTTCATGTGGCGCCGATTCCCCCATGCCGACCCATGCCCATCATGCTGAATGAGGGCCGTGTGGGTTGCGGTTTGCCCAAGCGTAGCCGGAACGACGCCGCCATGATGGAACTGACCGGGTTGCGACGAGGCGGCGAAGCTGGCAATGGTCACCAGCAGTCCCGGATGCGACCCGAAGCTACCCGGATTTTGGGTGATGCCCGCGTGACTCGCGCGGGCGGATCTCGCCAGTTGGCGCGCCAAGACGTTCAGTGCCCGGAGCATCATGGTCGGCGCAGTCAGCCGTGCGAGCGGCGAGGACGGAGCCGTTGCGGATAGGCCAGTGACGGGCTGGGGCGTCGGGAAACGGCGCGTGCCGCGAAGCGCCCTGTTGGCAGCCTGGCGTGGTGCAGGCCAGCGCGGCGGCTGAGCAGCGATCCGGACGACGGAGCGCGTTCAAAACCCCAAGGGAAACCATGAAACCAGAAACGGCCGAGGCATTGCCGCGGCCGAATCCCGACGTATTTCTGGCGGAAGCGACGGGATTCGAACCCGCGATCTCA
>CAIPGK010000698.1 GCA_903864575.1 uncultured Chloroflexota bacterium | reverse complement strand
CTGGAGCGGCAGACTGGCCCAGGCTGTGCGCCATTTACGAGGCGGCGCGGCAGGAGGAGGGTGGCGGCCCGGTCGCGCCCGATCCGGTCCTGATTCCCAAGGACGCGGCGGAGGCCGATGGGCTGCTCGACGGGAGCGTGCTGGTGGCCGAACTTGGCGGCGAGGTGGCCGGGTTCGTTGCCGTGGATGGCGACGAGATCACCTGGCTCTACGTCGATCCCGCCGTTCACCGGCGAGGGGTGGGGCGGGCGTTGCTGCGCCGGGCCGTCCCGCTGTGCGGCCCGGCCGCGTGGGTCGAGGCGCTTGCCGGGAACGAGGCGGCGATCGGGCTGTATGAATCCGAGGGTTTCCGGGCCGTCGAAACCACGTCCGGCCCGGTTCCGGCCTGCCGGATGCGGCGGATGGCGGAGTCGTTCGCGCAGCCCCCGGCCGCCTCCCAGCGGGCGCCTGGCCCGTAGCCGCAGGAGACGGGGCATTGGCCTTGCCGTCGCGCCCTCGACGTCATCCCGAGGAACGGGGGATGACGTCAGGGCGGGATGTCCAGCGCGGGAATGCGCGGCGTCAGGCGAAGAGCGCGCCGAGATCCAGCGAGAAGCCGGGGAGGACGTCGCCGCCGTCGAGGGTGTCGGCGGCGGTGAGCCATCGCGTCGCGCCACCTTGCGCGTATTCGGCGACGGTGTTCCTCGCCGGGTCGACAATCCAGATCAGCCGGACGCCAGCATCGAGGTAGATGCGGATCTTTTCCTGCATGTCGCTGGCGCTGTTCGACGGCGAGAGCACTTCGACAGCGAGGTCGGGGGCCAGCGAGAGGTAGCCCGGTGTGCCTTCAGCAGGCGCCTGGTCCGCCTGAATGAAATGGATGTCAGGGGCGAGCACGGTATCGGGATTACGCATCAGGATGAATCCAAGTTCGCCGCCGACGACCCCCGCGTGCTCGGCCGCCGCCCAGTTGCCAAGGGCAAGCACCAGGCGATGGGTCAGGCGAGAATGGATGTATCCGGTAGGAGACATTGGCTGCAATGCTCCCCTGACGAGTTCGCCCTGCTCGGATTCGGGCAGCAGGAACAGTTCTTCAGCGGTGAGGAGTTGGGTGGCGACCATGAGCATCCTCCCGGCGGCGACCATCGGCAAGCTCACCTGAATCATACGCCACCTCGGGATGGCGGCGGCCCCGGCTCAGGCGAAGAGCGCGCCGAGATCCAGCGAGAAGCCGGGGAGGACGTCGCCGCCGTCGAGGGTGTCGGCGGCGGTCAGCCAGCGGGCTGCGCCGTCCGGGGCGTATTCGGTGAGGGTGGAGGTTGCGGGATCGACGATCCAGACAAGCCGGACGCCGAAATCGAGGTACATGCGCACCTTGTCGAGGATGTCGCTTGCCGAGTTCGACGGGGAAAGAACCTCGACCGCCAGATCGGGCGCGATCGGCAGGAATCCAGGGGCGCCGCGGGGCGGAACCCGATCGGCGGCGATGAAGGCGACATCCGGGGCAAGTACGGTGTCGGGGTTGCGACCGACGATGAATCCGAGTTCGCCGCCGACCGGCCCGGCCCGTCGGGGCGCGGCCCAGCGATGAAGCTCCCCGATGAGGCGGCCTGTCAGGAGAAAGTGGTCGAGGCCGGTTGGCGACATCGGCTGCAATGCTCCCCGGATGAGTTCGCCCTGCTCGGATTCAGGAAGCGCCAGCAGATCTTCAGCGGTCAGGAGTACTGTGGCGGCCATTGGCTTCCTCCCGGCGGCGGGAATCACGCAGCGTTGATCGGATGATACGCCCGGCATGGGCTGGTGGGTAGCCGACGGCCCCGGCGAATGGT
>CAIPGK010000697.1 GCA_903864575.1 uncultured Chloroflexota bacterium | reverse complement strand
TCGGCCTTGCCGGCGGCGACTGAACATCGGCCATGCGCCGGGAGTCCGCAACATGCCCGATTCGCAAACGATGATGGTGTTCCTCGTCGCGACCTTCGCCCTGCTCGTTGTGCCCGGCCCAGCGGTGCTCTACATCGTCGCACGGGGCATCGATCAGGGACGGGGAGCGGCGCTCGCCTCGGCGGCCGGCATTTCGGCGGGAAGCCTCGTCCACGTGCTGCTCGCCGTGCTGGGCCTCTCGGCAATCGTCGCCTCGTCCGCGGTCGCATTCAACGTCCTCAAGTGGCTCGGCGCCATCTACCTGATCTACATGGGTGTCCGCACCCTGATCACGAAACCACCCGCAAACGTCGAACCACCACCGCCTGCGCCGCTGGGCAGCCTGTTCGGGCGGGGCATGGTGGTGCAAATTCTGAACCCGAAAATCGCCCTCTTCTTCCTCGCGTTCCTGCCCCAGTTCGTCGACCCTGCCCGCGGCAGCGTGGCCATGCAAACCCTCACCCTCGGCCTGATCCTGATCGCGATGGGTCTCTGCACCGATTCGACCTACGGACTGCTCGCCGGCGCCGCAGGCGACATCCTCCGCAACCATGCAGGATTCATCAGCGCCCAGCGGTGGGTCGCCGGCACGGTCTTCATCGGACTCGGCATCCTGACCGCGCTTACCGGCTCGCACCGCGCAACCTAGGAGCATCATGTCGGACGGTTCACGGGAGCAATTCGCCGGGCCGCGAATGCTCGCCATCGCGGGTCTGACCATCTTCGCGGCAGGCGCCGGCCAGACCTACGGGTTCTCGCCATTCGTCGAACCGATGCTGGCCGAACTGGGATTCTCCCGATCGCTCTTCTCCGGAATCTACGCCATCGCCACTCTCGCCTGCGCCGCCTCCCTGCTCCCGGCCGGGCGTCTGACCGACCGCTTCGGCAGCCGAGCCGTGCTGACCGTCACCGCGCTCGTGCTGGCCGCGGCGCTCGCGCTCAATGGGGTCGCAGGCGGGATGGCCGCGTCGGTCGTCGCCATCGCAATGCTGCGGTCGACGGGAGCGGGCATCCTGCCGCTCGCGAGCCGGACGCTGGTTCCCTTCTGGTTCATTCGCGAGCGTGGACGGGCGTTCAGCGTCCTCGGGCTCGCCAGCACCTTCAGCGTGGCGCTGGTCCCGCTGTATCACCAGACGCTGGTGGCGAGGATCGGCTGGCGCAACGCCTGGTTCGTGGACAGCGCCCTCCTGCTGCTCCTCGCACCAGTCATTTGGGCGCTCGTCCGCGATCGCCCGGAGGACATCGGGCAATTGCCGGACGGGGATGCCCCGCTTGACCAGCACGCATCTCCCCATTCCCTGACCGCCGATGCGGGCTACTCGCTTGCCGAGTCGATCCGGATGCCCGCATTCTGGGCGGTCGGCCTCGGCTATCTCGCGCCCTCGCTGGTGCTTACCGGACTGGCCTTCAACCAGGTCGCGATCCTCGGAGAGCGCGGCATTCCCCCGGGGTTCGGAGCGATGACCTTCGCGATCGAGGCCGCGATCTCCTTGCCCGTCACCCTGCTCACCGGCTGGTTCGTGGACCGCCGCCCATTCAAATGGTCGCTCGCTCTCGCGCAGGTGCTGATGGCGTTCGCGCTCCTCGTCCTGCTGCTCTGGCATGCCCGATCCGGAGCCGTGCTCTACGCAGCGCTCCGCGGCGCGGCGGTCGGTTTCTGGCTCGTCTCCGTGGATGTCGCGTGGCCCACCTGGTTCGGCAGAAAACACGTCGGCGCGATTCGCGGCGCGGGCACCGCGCTCAGCTTCGCCGGCGCAGCCCTCGGCCCGTTGCCCTTCGGCATCGTCAAGGACGCCACCGGCAGCTACGACCCGGCGCTCGCCGCGATGATCGCCCTCCCGGTCCTCGCCGCGCTCCTGGTGATCGTCGTCAAGCCGCCTCCTCGCCTTGGTCGCGTTCTCGCCTGACGCCACCCGGCCAGGTTGTCCGCCAGCCCTACCCGGCGTTTGCCGCCCGCGCCGCGTTGCCGAGTTTCATGGCCAGCAACCGCCGCACGCTGTCGTCGATCCGCGTCTCTGGCACCTCGCCGGATTCAACCCGCGCCACGAGATGGTCGATCAGTTCTGCGGGAGGCTGCGGCGGCATCGCGTACAGCAACATGTCCATTCCAGCGGCAACGGCCAGATCGACGACCTCGGTCCCCGTCCACGCCGACAACGCGCCCATCCCGAGGTCGTCGCTGACAATGACCCCGTCAAAACCGAGCTCGTCACGCAGCATCGCCACTGTCGCCGGGGAGATGGTAGCCGGCAATGCATCCCACTGCGGATAGAGGAGGTGACCGAGCATCACCATCGGCACGCCCGCATCGATCGCCGCAATGAAGGGCAACCCGTCGCTCTCCTTCCAGGTTGCTGCGTCAAGATCCACGGTCGGCAACGCCTCGTGGCTGTCGGTCGATGGACGCCCATGTCCGGGGAAGTGCTTCGCGCAATGCAGGACCAGCGTATCCGCCACCCCCTCCACATAGGCAGCGGTCTTCTCGGCGACCAGCACCGGATCGCTGCCGAAGGAGCGTCCGGTCATGAAACTCTCCGGCATCCACGCGATGTCAGCGACCGGAGCGAAGTTGATGTCGAAGCCGTAGCCGGCAAGGAACTCGCTTCGCGCGTGGGCGAGCGCGGAAACGTCCTCGTCCGGCAACATCCCCATGGCGGGCGCATCCGGGGCCGGATCACCTGCGAGTCGGGCAACGATTCCGCCCTCCTGATCGACCGAACGGAACGGGGGCAGCGCCGGATTGCTGGCGATGATCGCGGCGTTCATGGCGATCACCTCGTCATCAGACCCGATATTGTTCTGCACCAGCAGCACGCCGCCAGGCCTGTACTCGCTGAGGAACGCCGACTCCTCGGGGGACAACGCCACGTCGAGCACGGGCACGGTAAACATCTGGGCGACCTTGTCGCGCAGGCTCAATCCTGCCAGGACGGCGGCCACCGCCGCGTCGAGTTCGGCGTCCGCGGCGCGCGCCACCCGCCTGCCGGTCAACGCGAGCACGCCACCAAACGAGAGCGCGCCGAAACCGCGCCGGGACACAGGCTGCATGAGCGATTCCTCCATCGCCGGCCCTATCGCGCCGGCGGGTTAGTCGGCAGTACGCCGCGCATCTCTCCGCTGATCACGAGCGGATGCCGACGCACATAAAGCACATAGATCACGTTGGCGACCACCATCGCCACGATGAAAATGACAATCACCGGAGGATACCCTGCCCGGACGATCAGCCACCCGGCCGCCACGCTTCCCGCCGCCCACGCGATGTTCCACGAGGTTACCCGCAAGCCAAACACGTGCGACCGGACGGAGGCAGGCAGAATCTCCGCGATGAACCCGGACTCAGCCGGTATCGTGGGCCCGTAGAGCGCGGCGCGAACGATGTACGCAAGCGTGGCCAGACCGACGCCCGGCATGAAAACGAGCAAGGCAAACAGCGGCAGCGGCGCGAGCCGAAGCCCAGCCGTTACCCCAAGCGTGCCAAAGCGCCGGATGATCGGCGGGGCGCAAAGCCCGACCGCCGCCTGACACAACCCCGCGACGGCGTAGATCAACCCGATCGTGCGGGCGCTGCTTCCCAGCGAGGCCAGATAGACGTTGTAGAACGGCAGCAACGCCCCGAACCCAAGCGCGAACATGGCGGCAACCGCGACGAAAAGCGCGCCGTCCTTGCGCCCCTGCGCAACGGCCTCCGGGCTGCCCTCGCTCGATCGGGTCGATCGTCCGCGTGCGTGCGCGTGCCGGCGCTCGGGACTCATCAGCATCAGCGGCACGAGCGAGCATGCCGCAGCGGCCACCCCCGCCACCAGCGTCCAACGGTACTCGGCCACCGGCTCGGCGGCGAGCAGATCGGGCAGCAGGCCACCAAGCAGCGAGCCAAGCGTCATGGACAGCCCGAGCAGCGCGAAGGCGATGGTCGAGATCAACTGCCGCCGATCGACCGCGACCGCCTCCATGATGAACGGCATGGTGGCGGTGAACGGCGCGGCGATTCCGATCCCCGTCAGCACGCCAAACGCGACGATGGCCGGGAAAAACTCCACGAACGCCAGTGCGAACCCCGACAGGGCAAAAAGGATCACACCGCCGACGAGGCATCGCCACATCCCCTGACGCTCGAACAGCGACCCGAGCGCCGCGCCGGCCGCTGCCATCCCCAACGTCTGGCCCGCCGCGAAGATGCCCATCGCATCCTCGTTCAGGCCGAGCGCGCGGAGGTACAGGTTGAAGACCAACTGGAAGACGCCCCACGCGATAAACGCCAGCAGATTGAATGCGAGAAAGAGGCGCGCGTCCCTGCCCGCCGCCTTCAGCTCATGGGAGAGGTGCTGCATGGCGCTCCCGGCCGCGGAGCGGCGCGTGGCGATGAGGTTCAGCCGTGGATTTCACGGCCCCGTCACTCATCGGCGGACGACCCGTAGCTTCTCCGGGAGCGCGGTAACGCGCTCGGCAAATCCCCGGACCGGACCCGCGGATGGCGTCCGTAGTATCCGACGAATAACCCCATCGAGATGATCGTCGTCACCACGAGCAGCGCGAACGGGATCGAGTATCCTCGGCGCACGATGATTTCGCCGCCCAGCAAGCTTGCCCCCGCCCACGCGAGATTCCAGGCCGCGGAACGCAGCCCGTAGACACTCGCCCGAGCCTTCGGCGGCAAGACCTCGGCGATGAAGGTCGAATCGATCGGCCACGCCATGCTGATGGTCGTCTGGCGCACGATGTGGGCGAGAATCGCGACCCAGAGCGACGGCGCGAACAGCAGCATGGCATACAGCGGCAACCCGGCCAGACGCACCCCGGTGACTCCCGCAAGCGCCCCCCACCGGCGCGACACCGCGGGCGCGAGCAACCCGATGGTCGCCGCTCCGAGCCCGGCCAACGCGAATACGAGACCGATCTGCTCCGTTCCCGCGCCGAGGGTCGTCAGGTAGACGTTGTAGAACGGGATGACCATGCCTGCGCCGATGGCCATCAGGCCCCCGATCAACACGAAGACTCCGACGTCCATGCGAACCTGTCGGCGCTCGGCGGCGCCTTCGGCCTCCCGCGCGGCGTGGGGATCGGGGGGCGTCGTCCGCGCGCGGGAGGACTGCATCAGCAGGAGCGGAATCAGCCCCGTTGCGGCGAGCGCCGTCCCCGCCATCAGGGTCCAGCGATATGCCCAAAGCGGCTCCATCGGGAGCAACCTGGGAAGGAAGCCGCCGATCAGTGACCCGAGCGTGCCCGAAAGCCCGATCACCGCGAAGGCGATGGTCGAGACATGCTGTCGTTGGTCGCGCGGGGTCCAGGCAATGATGAACGGCATGGTAGCCGTGAACAGGTAGGCCAGCCCGACGCCAGCCAGCGCAGAGAGCGCGAGCAAAACAGGCGTCTGCTCCGCCCATGCAAGCCCGAGGGATGTCACCAGGAAGATCAGCAACCCGGCCACCATCGACCGCCAGATTCCCACCTTTTGCAGCACCGGCCCCATCGTCGCCGCCGCCCCGGCCATGACCAGTGTTTGCGCGGACTGGAACGCGCCCATGTCGTTCTCGCGCAAATGCAACTCGGTCAGGTACAGATTGAAGATTAGCTGGAAGACGCCGTAGCCCACATAGGCAAGCAGGTTGTACGCAAGGAACAGCCGGGTGTCTCGGCGAAATGACTTCACCTGCTTGAAATAGGAGGTTGCCATTGCGCACCGCCGCCGGAAACCGGTCGGCGGCCTCCGCTGGCCACCGCCGCGCCAGTATATCCCGCCCATGCGCCCCGGTTAGACTGCCCGGAGATGGGAACGTCGAGCGAGAGGATGAATGCGATGGAGACGGTCCGTATAGGCATTGCCGGTCTCGGCCGGTTCGGCAAACTGCATGCGGCGACACTGGCGGGACTTCCCGGCGTCGAGATCGTCGCGCTCTGCGATCCCGACGCATCGCAGGTGGACGCCGCTGCCTCACGGTATCGGGTCGCGCGCGGTCACGGTTCCCTTGACGAGATGCTCGACGAAGGCGGCATGGATGCGGTCTTCCTCGTCACACCGGAGCAACATCACGGCGAGCAGGCGGCGGCGGTGATCGCGCACGGTCTGCCGCTCTTCGTCGAAAAACCGCTCGCCGCAACCGCGGATGAGGGCGCGCGCATCGTCGCCGCGGCAAACGCCGCGGGCGTGCCGGTCCAACTCGGCTTCGTCGTGCGCTTCGACGCGCAGCACAGCCTGCTCCGGGCCGAGATCGCGGCCGGACGCTTCGGACAGATCGTCTCGATCCGGCTCAAGCGCAACTGTTCACGCGCATGGTTCCCCGATTATGGCGACCGGGTGCATACCATCTATGAAACCAGCATCCATGACATTGACCTCGCCCTCTGGCTGGCGGGCAGCCGATGCACGCGTGTCTACGCGGTCGACCGCAATTACAGCGGCCTTACCTACCCGGATGCGTGCTACGCGATGCTGGAATTCGAGAGCGGCGCAGTCGCCATGATCGAGACCAGCTGGTTCGTTCCACAGGGCGCCCCCGCCAACGTCCTCACCGGCTCGTGGCATGGGACCATCGATGCGGAACTCGAAGTGATCGGCACCGAGCGCAGCGCGCGCGCGCGCCTGCTCGACTCCGGGCTGGCGATCTGGCGGGAGGATCTCACGCACCATCCCGAGACCAGTCTCTGGCCGGAGATCGGCGGGTCCATCGCTGGCGCGCTCCGGGAGCAGGACCGGCACTTCATCGAACGTGTGCGGCAGCGGGCCGGGTCGGCCATTGCGTCGGCCGACGATGCGGTCGAAGGACTCCGCATTGCCGAGGCGATCGTGCAGTCCGCTGCACAATCAGTCCCGGTTTCCCTTGCCTGAACGTTCCCCAGCCATCCGGTCTAATGCACACTACGTAGGACAACCCGGAAGGTAGATTCCCTTCGACCCCTGCACGGAGGGCCCCGCATGGAAATACTGATCGTGTCCCCGCCACGTTCCGGCAATCACTGGATTCGGTGCCTGCTGGCCGGGACGTACAATCTGAAGATCAAGGGGGGCGGCCGAAAGAGCGCCCACCCCGGTCGGCGTTCGCCCCGGGACCGCGGCGAGGCTGGAGAGGAGATCTCGGTCCAGCTGTTCACCACGGACGGCGGCAACTTTGTAAGCCTGGACGCAGACGGTTCCGCGGTCGCGGTTGCGGTTCAGGCTCCTGTCGCTGTCGCCGCGCGACGCCGGCCGAAGCGGGGCGCCGGCGGCATCATCATGCATCGCCACAGTCGGTTCCAGCGGAAGGCCGTCGCCGAACTCGAGGCGCGCGGTGTCCATCTGGTGACGATCGTGCGCGATCCATACGACTCCTTCCTCTCCTACTACCGTTGGGTGCAAACCCGGAAGAACGAGAAGGGCACGGTCGGCGAGGAACATGGCGAGGAGCGTCCGCGCGAGTCGATGTTCGGCAAACCGATCGACCATCCGGACGTGCTCGAATTCCTCAACGACGGGTTCGGAACCAACCTCAAGCGCGC
>CAIPGK010000696.1 GCA_903864575.1 uncultured Chloroflexota bacterium | reverse complement strand
TCCTGGCGGCCGCGAGCCCGGCGAATCCGCCGCCGATGATGACCACGCGGGGCTGGCGCGAACCGGCGCCGGATGTCGAGGCGTTCAGGGTGTGCTCCTTGCCGTGCCGATGCGGGGCCTCACCCCCGCCCTTGTCAACCTATCAACAATGCCGGGGCGCGGCAACCCGCTCCGGGCCGCGCCGCTGGACCAGCCGCACAAGCCCCGCCGGGTCCAGCCTGCCACCGCGAAATCCTACCACCAGCCCGCCGCTGTCCGAACCTGCTAGTGCCGGAAATGTCGTCTTCCCGTGAGCACCATCGCGATCCCCGCCGCGTCTGCCGCCGCGATCACCTCGTCATCCCGCACCGAGCCGCCCGGCTGGATCACCGCGGTCACGCCACCCGCGATAGCCGCCTCCACACCGTCGGCGAACGGGAAGAAGGCGTCGCTGGCAAGGGCCGCGCTGCGCGCGCGGTCGCCCGCCACCCGCAGCGCGATCCGCACGCTCTCCAGCCGGTTTGGCTGCCCGCTCCCCGCCCCGACCAGCGCCCGGTCCGCGGCCAGCGCAATCCCGTTCGACTTGATCGCCCGCACCGCCCGCCACGCGAACGCGAGATTCGCCAGCTCCGCCGCGTCCGGCTGCCGCTTCGAAACCACCCGCCATGCGCCGGGATCGTCCGCGATCGTGTCCGCATCCTGCACCAGCAGGCCACCGGCAATCGCCCTGAAGTCGGGAACCGCCCGGCCCCCGGCAGCGGCCTCGGGCATCCGCAACAGCCGCAACGCCCGCTTGCGCCCGAGCGCATCCAGCGCGGCCTCGTCAAACCCCGGCGCGACGATCACCTCGAAGAACCGGTCCGCGATTGCCGCCGCCATCGCCCCGTCCACCGGCCGGTTGCTGGCGACGATGCCGCCGAACGCCGACACCGGATCACCGGCCAGCGCGGCGTCGAACGCCTCCGCGGCCGTCGCGCGCTCGGCCAGCCCGCAGGGAATGGTGTGCTTGACGATGCAGATCGCCGGGTCCGTGAATCCGCGAATGGCGCCCCAGGCGGCATCGGCATCCAGCAGGTTATTGAAGGACAGCTCCTTGCCCGCGAGTTGCTCGGCGTCCAGCAAGCCGGCCGGACCGCCCCCCGCCGTCACCCGTCGGTAGGCCGCCGCCCGCTGGTGCGGATTCTCCCCGTAGCGGAGGTCCTGCGTCTTGCGCCCCGCGACGGCAATCTCGGACGGCCATCCCGCATCCGGGTCGCGCAGCCACTCCGCCACCGCGGCATCGTAGGCGGCGGTGTGGGCATACGCCTTCGCCGCCAGCGCCTGCCGCCGCGCCAGACCGATCTCACCCGCTGACAACCCGTCGAGGATCGCCGGGTAATCTCCCGGATCGCAGACCGGCAGCACGAACCGGAAGTTCTTCGCCGTCGCCCTCAGCATCGCCGGCCCGCCGATGTCGATCTGCTCCACGGCCTCCGCCATCGTTACGCCCGGCGCCGCGACCGTCGCCTCGAACGGGTACAGGTTGACCGCCACCAGGTCGAACGGCGTAATGCCATGCCGGGCCAGCGCCTCGACGTCTCCCGCAACATCGCGCCGCGCGAGGATGCCCCCGTGGATCATCGGATGCAGCGTCTTCACCCGGCCTTCGAGCATCTCGGGAAACCCCGTCACCTCGGAGACCGCCATCACCGGAATGCCCGCCGCCGCGATGGCCGATTTCGTCCCCCCGGTGGAGACGATCTCGAATCCGAGACTCGCCAGTCCCCGCGCAAACGCGACCAGTCCCGTCTTGTCGTACACACTCAGCAAGGCGCGCATCCGGCGGTCAGCTCCTCTCACAGTCCTCGGTCCCCCGACCGGCCAGCCCGGGCGAGCGTCGCTTCAGCCATGCGAATGCTCGCAGCATCCACCATCACGCCATCGTGCACGACCGCGCCAGTCCCGGCCGCGGTCGCCGCGGCATAGGCCGCCATGATGCCCCGCGCGGTCTCGACCTCCGCGGCAGCCGGGGAAAAGACCTCGTTCACCGTCTCCACCTGCCCCGGGTGAATGCACCATTTCCCGTCATACCCGAGCGCCCGCGCGATCGCGCAGGAGCGGCGCAGTCCATCGAGGTCGCGGAAGTCGGCATAGGGTCCGTCGATTGCCGCCACCCCGGCGAGTCGGGCAGCCACCAGCACCTCGTGCATGGCATACCCGAAGCGATGGCCGGGATAGACCGCGTCGTGCTCGTCCGGCACCCCGATCACGGCATGGGGCATCCCGGCGGTCGCCGCGAAATCCCCCGGACCCCATACGAGCGCCTCGATGCGCGGACTGGCGAGGGCGATCTCCCGCACGTTCGCCAGCCCCCGGGCGGATTCGATCTGCACGTGCAGCCCGATCCGCTCGGCCAGTCCAAGCGCGGCCTCCAGTTGCGTCAGCAGGATGTCCACGAACGCCACCTGCCCCGCCGTCTCCGCTTTCGGCAGCACGACCATCCCGGCACGGCCACCCGCGCCCTCGACCACCTCGATCAGATCGCGATGGCACCACATCGTCGCGGCGGCGTTGACCCGCCACGCGGGAGGCCGTCCCTGCCAGTCCAGCGACCGGAAGCCCTCCACCACCAGGGCCCGAGCTCCCGGTTTCTCCGAGGGCGCGACCGCGTCTTCCAGGTCCAGCACCGCCAGATCGGCAGCCGACGCCGCCGCCTTGGCCGCCATTTTCGCGCTCGTCGCCGGGCAGATCAGCACGCTTCGCGGAGCGATCATCGGGTCTCCTCCGGGCGCGGCGCGAACCGCGCGAGCAACGGGTCCGCCTGCCCGGCCAGGATCGATTCGGCGACCAGCCTCCCGGTCGCGGGCGCTTCCTTCGCGCCCGTCCGGAAGTGCCCCGCCGCGATCCACAGGCCGTCCACTCCCGGCACCGGACCAATGATCGGCTCGCCGGTGTCCGACCCCGGCCGCAGCCCGGTCCATGACTCGGCCAGCTCGCCCTCGAGCAGCACCGGGCACAGCGTCCTCGCCAACTGGATCAGCCACTCTACGCCATCGGCGGTGATGCGCCGGTCGAAGCCGGCTTCCTCCTCGGTGGCGGCGACGATCACCGAGCCATCCGGCCGCGGCCGGACATACCCGCCATGCCCCGAAATCACCCCGCGCGGCCGCAGCGGCGCTCCGGTGAAGGAGACGAGTTGCCCCTTCACCGGCCGGGTCGGGAAACTCAGCCCAACAGCGTCGCCCAGCAGCCGGGTCCATGCCCCCGCCGCCAGTACGACCGTATCCGCCGCCAGCACGCCGTCCGCGAGGCGCAGCCCTGCCACCGTGCCGTCGACGATCTCCAGTCCACCGACGGGGGTCTGGCTCCGCACCGTCACCCCCGCCGCGGCCGCCGCCATCGCGAGCGCCTTCGTCAACTGGTGCAGTTGCAGCGACCCGACGTCAGGCATGAAGAACGCCGTCCGCAACGAGCCGGGCAATGCTGGCTCCCGGGGTCGCGCCGCGGCGGCGGAAATCTCCTCGACCCGGTAGCCGAGCCCCGCCTGGAACTCCGCGCGCCGCCGCTCGACGGCCTCGTACTCCTCGGTGGTCGCGATGTTCCACTCGCCCGGCCGACGGTAGCCGACATCGACCCCCGTCCGGCTCTCGAGGTCCGCGACCCACTCCGGGTACATCGCGAGGCTCATCTTCCCAAGATCGATCCGCTCCCGGCTCCACTCCGGCCGGTTCGGCAGCGACACGATCCCCGCCGACGCCCACGACGCCTCGCCCCCGATCTGCCCGCGCTCGACTACCGTCACCTTCGCCCCGCGCCGCGCCAGTTCCCAGGCGATCGCGCAGCCCATCACGCCACCGCCGACGATCGCTATCCTGCCTGCCGGGTTCATGCCCTTCCCTCGTTTCCTGGCGCCAATCTCGCTGCCGGCAGCATAGGAACGCGCGTCAAGACACGTCAACGGCGGCGGGTCGGCGGCGGTCCCAATGCGCGCATCCTCGCCTCTCGACTGCCTCGCCCGGTCATGCGACCATCGCCCCGGTCAGCTCACCCCGGAGGAACGCATGTTCACCCCGCCATTCGGTCCCGGAACCCGCATCCACGACATCACCATCCCCTTCTCGGAGGCCGTGCCCACCTGGCCGACCCACCCGAAATCCGCCGTCGAGCCGATGACCCGCATCGCCGCCGGCGACCGCTCCAATGTCAGCCGGATCACCATCTCCAGCCACGCTGGCACCCACCTCGACGCCAACTGGCACTTCATCGACGACGGCAGGAAACTGCTGGAGATTCCCCTCGACCGCTGGTGCGGTCCCTGCTGGGTGGCGGCCATCCCCGAGGCCGCCGATGTCGTCGAACCCGACCATCTCGAGGCCGCCGCCATCCCACCCGGAACCGAGCGCCTGCTCCTTCGCACCCGCAACTCGCGGCAATGGGCCGACTGGAACGGCGCGACCCCGATCCCCTTTCGCGAGGACTATGTGGGCGTCTCCCCCGCCGGGGCGCAGTGGCTGATTGACCGCGGCGTCCGGATGATCGGCATCGACTACCTCTCGGTCGGCCCCTACGGGCCCGCCAACCGGATCACCCACACCCTGCTCCTTGGCAACGACATCCTGATCGTCGAAACCCTCGATCTCTCCCGCATCGCGCCCGGCCCCTACGATCTGGTGTGCCTGCCGCTGAAACTCGCGATCGGCGACGGCGCGCCTTGCCGCGCCATCCTCCTGGAGCGCACGGCATGAGCCCGGCACCCCGCATCGCAGCCCTCGGCCTCACCTCCTGGGACACCCTGCTCCTGACCGACCGCCAGCCCTCCCCGGCGGAGCAGGCCATCGTCCGCGCCGAGTTCGGCGCTCCCGGCGGCACCACCACCAACACCTGCGTCGCGCTTGCCCGCCTCGGCGCCCGCGTCACCTGCATGACCGCCGTCGGCGACGACCCGGAGCGCGACCTCGTCTTCGCCGCCCTCGAAGCGGAGGGCGTCGACCTCTCCTGGTCCGTCACCCGCCCCGGAGAGCGGACCGACCGGGCGACCGTCATCGTCAGCGACGATCCGCCCGATCGCTCCATCATCTGGCACCCCGGCGCGCAGTTGCGGAAGGGCGACCGGATCGACATCTACGCCCTCTTCGACCATGACGTCGTCATCCTCGACTTCACCGACCCCGCCCTCTGGCGCTTCCTGACCGATCTCCCGGCCCACTTCGCCCCACGCACCCGCCTGCTCGGCGCGCTCAACTATCTCGCCGACCGTGCGCTGCCGGATCGCCTCGAACTCGCCCTTCGCCATGATTGCATCGTCGGGTCCTGGCACGATCTCGCCATCGTCACCGAGGCCGACACGCGGGAGCACGCCATCACCATCATTCAGCACGCCATGCGCGGGGCAAACCTCCGGGCCGCCGCCGTCACCGCGGGCGCGCAGGGAAGCGTCATCGTCACCGAGGACGAGCGATGGCACATTCCCGCCCTGCCAGTCGCGGTTCTCGACGCCACCGGGGCCGGCGACGCCTACCTCGCGGGCATCGCCTGGGGCATGGCCCATCGCTGGTCATGGCCGGAGACGGGCCGGTTCGCCAGCGCGGTCGGCGCGCTCGCCACCCGCGCTGCGGGCGCGCAGGCCTCCCTTCCAGCCCTCACGGACGTCGAGGCCTTCCTCGCGGACACCTGACGCCGCCCAGGACCAAGATCCGAACCATTCTCCCGTCCGGCCATCGGTCCCGCATTCGCCCGCAGCGGGGCGCCGGCGAAACACCTGATACCCCTCGCGCGTCTCATCCCCCAGGACGCGCCGGTATTCGGGCCGGTAGATGCATCCCGGTGTTAGGTCGGGACCATCAGGCAGTTGCGAAGATGTCCGTACACCATGCAAACTACCTTCTCCGGAGCCCCGCTGCCGGCGTTCGGGACATCCCCCCACGGGGATGGAGGGAAGGGACGCCTCCGATGCTCATGTCGCGGCCGCGCCGCCTGATCGCTGCGTTGACCATCGTCTTGTCGCTGGCGTCGTACCTGCTGACCGTCTCCGGCGCGCGGGCCGCCGCCACCGTCGTCGCGCCTGCCCACCTCCTCGCTGCCCCCGCCGACGACTCGGGCATCTTGCTTGCGCTCGACCCGGGCGCGGAGCTCACCATCGACGGCCCGCCGGAAGGCGCGTTCTATCCGGTCACGGCTGCTGGCGTCTCCGGGTGGATCGACGGCGGCGTGATGCGCGTGGACAAGACCGCGCCCTCCCCGGAACCCGATGCCATCGGCGGAGATGCTGGCGACGCCATATCGTGGGAGTCGACCACCCCGGAAACCGACCCAGCGCCCGCCACCGACGATGAATCTCTCGCCATCACCGCCGATGCCCCGGTCAACAGCGACGACGCCTCGGGCGCATCC
>CAIPGK010000695.1 GCA_903864575.1 uncultured Chloroflexota bacterium | reverse complement strand
TCCAGGCCGCCACCGCGGCGTCGACATCCTCCGGGGCAACGCCCAGCCCGGCCATCATCGCCTCCATCGGCAGCATGAACTTCGCCGAGAAGGCCGCCTCGTCGAAGGGGCCCACGCCAAACGGCCGCAGCGCCGCGTTCAGGCAGGCGCGGGTCCGGATCGCGTCGTCGACCGTCGTGCCGTTCCAGTCCAGCGCGATCAGCGCCGATGGCAGCAGGCGGGCGAGCGCATCGTAATCTCCGAGGATGACGGGCATGTCGGATCAGGCTCCAGCATCGGGCGGAATCGTGAAGTTCAGGGTGTACCATAGCAGGGAGCGTCATCACCGCCGGAGGCCGCCACCATGGTCATTGCATCACCCATCTCGCTCCGGGACTACGAAGCCCTCGCCGCGCGCGACCCCAGCGGCCAGTGGGAACTGTGGGACGGCACGCCGCGGGAGAAACCGGGCATGACCTTTGCGCACAATGACCTCGGAGAAGAGCTTGCGTTCATGATTCGCGCGCAACTCGACCGCAGACAGTTCCGGGTGCGATCGAACAAGGCGCGCGTCCGGTGGTCCGATCGCAACGTCTTCATTCCCGATGTGATGGTGATTCCCGCCGCGGACGCCGTCGAGATGCGGGACGATGCGCAAGCGCTCGAAACCTGCGCGTCACCGGTACCCCTTGTCGTCGAAGTCTGGTCGCGCTCGACCGGCGATTACGACCAGGAGGTCAAGATCCTCACCTACAAGGTGCGCGGCGACGCCGAAATCTGGCGCATCCACCCCTATCAGCGGATGCTCCAGCGCTGGGTGCGCGACGCCGAGGGCGGCTACCGCGAGACCGTCCACACCGGGGGAGCGGTCACGCCGGGCGCATTGCCCGGCGTCACCATCGATCTCGATGTCCTGTTCGGCGCGCTGGACGACCTCGCAGCATCTGATGAATAGCGAGTCGCTACCTCGGGAGAGAGAGCGGCCCCCCGGCGACGCCTTAGCAGACGCGGCGCAACGTCCCGCTGGATGAAGGAGTTTCCGGAACCCGCAATGCGCCTGCCTCATGCCCGGAACGCCCTGAGGTTCCCGAAACCCGCGTCTGCGCGCTGCTGACGCTCGGCTAGAGCGGTTGCCAGAACTTGGGACATCCCGATGAAGGAGGGATCTCGTGGATCCGGGCTCGCCCGACAGATCCCTCCTTCGTCGGGATGACCACAGGATATCCGGCGACGGCGCTAACCGACCCGCGGGGCGACCTCGCTCATCAGCAACTCGAGCGTTTCCACCTCGCTGGCGTCGATCTGCACGACGAAGTACTGGATGCCAAGTTCGCGGATCGCCCGGTAATGGGCCGCGGCGGTCTCCACCGAGCCGACGACGAACGCGCTCCGGTGGCTGCGGCGCGTCCCCGGCGAGGTGCTGGGCGAGGCGAGAATGGCCTCCAGTTTCTCGACGGCGTGGGCGTCGGTTTTGCCGATCACCAGCTTGATCGTGAAGTGGGTGCGCAGGATCTCGTCATACGGGCGGCCGATCGCCTCGCAGTGGCCGCGCAAGGCCTCCAGCTTGCGGCGGACGCCCTCCACCCCGAGGATGTCCCGCATCCCCTCCGGGGTGTTCTCCACCTGGTTCACGTTGCAGGCGTCGGCGTGCCGCGCGACCAGCGCGAGGGTCCGCTGCTCGCCGCTGCCGCCGATGACGATGGGCGGGCGCGGCTGCTGCACGGGCGGCGGCGCGATCTTCAGCGACTCCACCCGCCACTGCTCGCCCGCATAGCTGAACTTCTCCGGACCCCAGACGCCGGGAATGATCTCCAGCGCCTCCTCGAGCTGCCGGTAGCGGACCGCGGCGGTCGCGTAGTCGAGATCGAACGCCTCGAACTCCGGCTTGAGCCAGCCGATGCCCAGCCCGAGCACCAGCCTGCCGCCGCTCAGGTTGTCCAGATCGGCGGCATACCGGGCGACCATCGCCGGGTGCCGATAGGTGACGCAGTTGACGAAGGACCCAAGCCGCACCCGCTCCGTCACCGACGACACCGCCGAGAGGCAGAGCCAGTTGTCCGACTGCAGGGCGGGGTGATCGAAAATGAAAAAGCCATCGTACCCGAGGGACTCGATCAGCCGGGCGCGCTCGCGGATCACCCCGAGCCCGTCATCCCCCAGCACCAGCTGCACGCCCCACCGGGTTCCCTCGTCCGCCGCCGCCACCCACGGATGCCGCGCCATGCCCTCGTCCTTCCTGCGGCCGCGTCGCCTGCCTGCCGGGGGCGCGACCGTCCCGATTTGCCGATCTGTGCCATGATGGCCGCGAGATGATCGCACGCCGGGGCGGCCGCGTTTCCGCCCGCGCGAGCGCCGCCCCGCTCCGGCGCTCCGGGGCTACCCCACCATCCCGAGGCGCGAGCGCCCTCGTTCCCCGGTCGCGCCCGAGCGTCGAACGGCACGCTCCCCCACCCCACAAGGCCCATGAACCGCATCGACGACAACTGGAACGACGTCTGGGAGCGGCTCTCCCGCATCAAAAGCCTCGCCGACCGCGCCGGCACCCTGGCCGAGGCCGAGGCCGCCACCGCCGCCCTTTCGCGCCTGCTGCTGAAGCACAACCTCTCGCTCGCCGATCTCGACGACGCATCCCCGGAGGACCGCGGCGGGGTCGGGTCCGAGGAGTACGAAGTCGCCAACTCCGCATCCTGGCGGCACTATCTGCTGCACGCTCTCGCCCAGTCCCATTTCTGCCGCGCGATCCGCTATCCCGGCACCAACCGCGCGATGCTCGTCGGCCACCCGCACAATCTGCGCGCCGTCAAGGACCTCTACCGCTGGCTGAGCGTCGCCCTCGAACGCCTCGCCAACGAGGCCTGGGAGGAGGATCGCGACCGGCAGGCCGCCCGCGTCATCCTCGACCCGGCATCGGGCATTCGCCGCTTCGCCGAGGCCCGCGCCGCCCTTCCCGGCGCGGAGACCCGCCGCGGATGGACATCAGCCTTCCGCAACGGCGCGATCGACGGACTCTGGCGCAGGCTGATCGACGAGCGCGACGCCCTGAAGCAGGAGACCGACCCCTCCCGCTGGGCCCTCGTCCCCATCCTCGACGCCGAGGTGCAGACCTTCATGGACGATCACTTCGCCAACGTCGGCTCCTACCAGATGCGCGCCCGCGACGCCGCCGGCTACCACGCCGGTCAGGAGGCCGGGTACGCGATGGACATCAGCAAGTCGGGGCTGGCTGGCGGGGAGTGACCGCTGCGACCCGCGCGACACCAGCCCCGTCCCTAACCGTAGTAATCCTCGTAGTCCGGCTCTTCATACATCGGTTCATCGCTTTCTTCCTCCGGTTCGTACTCATACATTGACTCTGCCGGGTCCTCGCGGTCGTAGGGAGAGGCGTCGTCCTCCTGATCGAGATTTTCCTCGTCGAAATAGAAGTCACTCGGTTCGCCATTGGGCCAGCGTCCGGTCATGATGATCCTCCCGAAGGGGTGATCCCCGAGATGTCCGGGAAATGTGACCAGAATCGTTGCACAGCAAGCCAAGTGTACTATGTCGTCTCGCCTGTCCAACGTTGTGGGAGAACGCGAATCGGCGCCGCCCGTGGGCGACGCCGCATCGAAAACGCGCGAGTTCTGGCCGGAACGCGGTCCCTTACCCCGCCGCCATCCCGTTCTCCCCGAGAGCGAGGATGGCCTGCTGCACCCGCTCGCCGCAGCGCGCCGTGCCGATCACCCGCAGCGTCTCGAACAGCCCCGGCGACTGCGTGCGCCCGGTGACGGCCACCCGGATCGGCATGAACAGGTTGCCCGCCTTCACCCCAAGCTCGTCCGCGAGGGCGCGGAAACGGGCTTCGGCGGCCGCCTCGTCGTCGAGATCGACCTCGGGCAGCACGCGGGCGACCGCCTGCAGCGCGGCGAGGGTGTCCTCGGCGGTTCCCTTCTTCGGGATGAGGGTCGCGGTGTCGTAGGGCGGCAACTGGTCGACGAGGAAGCAGCCGAGGTGCTCCGGGGCGTCCGCGAGGGTCTCCAGCCGGTCCTTCAGCAGGGCGACCGCCGGGCGCACGCGCGCGACGTCCGGGTGGTCCGGGTTGCCGATGGCGGCAGCGTCGATCATCCCGGCATTCGCAAGGAAGGGGAGCACCCGCATCGTGAGGTCATCGAGGCTGATGATGTGGTTGATGTAGTACTGGTTGAACCACTTCAGCTTGGCGTAGTCGAAGGTCCCCGGCGAGGGGTTGACCCGCTCGAGGGTGAACAGGTCCAGCAGATCCTCCCGGCTGAAGATCTCCCGCTCGCCGTCGAGGCTCCAGCCGAGCAGCGCGAGGTAGTTCATCAGCGCCTCGGGCAGGTACCCCTGCGAGCGGAACTCCTCCATCGCGGTGCTGCCGTGGCGCTTGGAGAGCTTGCCGCCGCCCGGCGCGAGAATCAGCGGCATGTGGGCCAGCGCCGGCGCGTCCCAGCCGAACGCCGCGTAAAGCCGCAGGTGGACCGGCGCCGTCGGGATCCACTCCTCGCCGCGGAGGATGTGGCTGATCTCCATGTCGTGATCGTCCACCACGTTGGCGAGGTGGTAGGTCGGGAACCCGTCCGACTTCAGCAGGACGAGATCCTCCATGTTCACGTTCTGGAAGACCATGTCGCCGCGCAGCAGGTCGGTGACGACCGTCTCGCCCTCGCGCGGCATCCGGAAGCGGATGACGTGGGGCATCCCCGCCGCGAGGTTGGCGGCGACGGTCCCGGCGGGCAGATCGCGGCAGTGGCGGTCGTAGCCGGGCGGTTCCTTGCGCGCCTGCTGCTGCTCGCGGACCTGCGCGAGGCGCTCCGGGGTGCAGAAGCAGCGGTAGGCCTTGCCGTCGGCGATGAGCCGTTCCGCGGCGTCGCGGTACATCGGCAGGCGCTCGCTCTGGCGGTAGGGGGCGTGGGGGCCGCCCTTGTCGGCGCCTTCGTCCCAGTCGATGCCGAACCAGTGGAGGATGTCGAAGATGCCCTGCTCGGCGCCGGCCACCAGCCGCGACTGGTCGGTGTCCTCGATCCGCAGCAGGAACGCCCCCTCCTGCCCCATGCGCTTCGCCTGCCCGTGGGCCAGCAGCCAGTTGAACAGGGCCGTGCGACCGCCGCCGACGTGCAGCAACCCGGTCGGGCTGGGCGCGAAGCGGACGCGAACGGGCCGGGACGAGGCGGGAGCGGACATGCTGGGCGGAACCTCCGGGCTGGGGTGGCGGCTGGCGGCTATCGAGGGTTGGCTGTCACCGGGCGTCGGCTGTCGGGAGCGTAGCCGCCGCCTGAGGAGTATAGGGCGGGGCCGGGGCTTTGCGACAGGCTCGCCTGAACAGGAAAACCGCCCTCCCCTGCTCGGGCAGGAGAGGGCGGCGTTCCCGGTGCAATGATTCCGAGGCTAGTGCGAGTGCCCGCAAATCGCGGAAGGCGCGTCGAGAAGCACGTCCTCGTTCAGGTACTTGACACGGGAGGCAAGTTCGTCGGCGGTATCCGTCATGCGGTGAATCACCTCTTCGGCGTCCCAGTCCGGATGCTGCGCGATGAGGTCAGCGGCCAC
>CAIPGK010000694.1 GCA_903864575.1 uncultured Chloroflexota bacterium | reverse complement strand
CTGCTGGCTTCTCAACTCCGTTACCCAGTTCGGCGAATTGCGGCGCATGACCCAGTTCAAGGACAAAACCGGCGGCAAGGAGGAGCAGGTCTCCGCCGCCCTCTTCGACTACCCGGTTTTGCAAGCCGCCGACATCCTCCTCTACGACACCGACCTTGTCCCCGTCGGCGAGGATCAGAAGCAGCACATCGAACTGACCCGCGACATCGCGATCCGGTTCAACAGCCGGTACGGCGAGACGTTCGTCCTGCCCCAACCTGACATCAAGGGCGAAGGCGCACGCATCATGTCGCTCGAGAACCCGGCCAGGAAAATGAGCAAGAGCGACCCCTCGCCCCATGCCACCATCGCCCTGCTCGACTCCCCGGACGTCATCCGCAAGAAGGTCAAGCGAGCCGTGACCGACTCCGGCTCCGATGTCACCGCTGGCCCGGACAAGCCTGCCCTGACCAACCTGCTCGGCATCTACTCACTCATGTCCGGCGAGAGCGTCCCGGCTATCCAGGAGCGGTATGCCGGCAGGGGGTACGGCGCCTTCAAGACCGAACTCGCCGATGTGGTCGTCGAGGCCCTCGCGCCCATCCAGACCAGACTAATCGAACTCGAGGCCGATCCGACCATCGCCCACGCCGTCCTTGCTGCAGGAGCCGACCGCGCCCGCGCCCGTGCCGCCGCCAAGATGGAACAGGTGCGCGACCGCATGGGCCTGGGTCTCGGCTGACGCCCACCTCGAGTTCCATTCGGGGGGGAGGGCATTTCGCCCGTCAACGTCCTCTATCCCGGAATGGCCTCAGCGCGACCGGGAACGACACCGACAAGCCCAGGACGGATGCGAGGGGCGCCACCAATTGGCGCCCCTCGTTCAGTTACCATGTCTTCCGGCGATCAGATCGCGGCCGCCAACCGCACAGGGCAGCCGACATCGGTGTACTCGATGTCATCCAGCGTCGTCGGCGCGCCGGGGCCGCACATCGGGCAGGACGGGTCCTTGCTCAGCCGCAGCTCCCGGAACTCCATCCCGAGTGCATCGTATGTCAGCAACCGCCCGACCAGCGGATCGCCAATCCCGAGAATGATCTTCGCCGCCTCGGTCGCCTGGATGATCCCGATCGTTCCCGGCAACAGCCCCAGCACCCCAGCCTCGGCGCAGCTCGGTGCGAGCTCCGGCGGCGGCGGCGTCGGGAAAAGACAGCGGTAGCAGGGCCCCTCGCTTGCAATGAAGGTCGTCGCCTGCCCCTCGAACCGGAAGATGCTGCCGTGAATATTCGGCTTGTCCAGCAGAACGCAGGCGTCGTTGATCAGGTATCGGGTCGCGAAGTTGTCCGTCCCATCAACGATGATGTCGTACTGCCCAAAAATGCCGAGCACGTTCTCCTTCGTCAGCCGCTCTTCGTGGGTAACCACCCTCACATCCGAGTTGAGCGCCTCGATGGCCTCGCGCGCCGACTCCACCTTTGGCATGCCCACCCGCGCGGTCGTATGAATGATCTGCCGCTGCAGGTTGGAATCGTCCACCACGTCGGCGTCGATGATCCCCATCGTGCCCACGCCCGCCGCCGCGAGGTAGAGCGCCGCGGGCGAGCCGAGTCCGCCCGCGCCGATCAGCAGCACCTTCGATTCCAGCAACTTGTGCTGCCCGGCCTCGCCGACCTCGGGAATGAGCAGGTGCCTGCTGTACCGCCGCCGCTGGTCCGCCGTCAGCGCCTTCGGCAACTGCCACGGCATCCCCGCCGCCTTCCAGCCGGAGAAACCGCCGGAGAGGGAGGACACATCGGTGTAGCCCAGGTCCTGCAGCGCCTTCACCGCGAACGCTGAGCGCACGCCTCCCGCGCAGTAGATGACGACCGGACGGTCGCGGTCCGCGTCGACCTCCTCGATCCGCAACTCGAGATAGCCGCGCGGAATGTGCACCCCGCCCGTCACCATGCCCTGCTCGACTTCATCCTGCTCGCGAATGTCGACCAGCAGCGCCCCGGATCGTCTCAGCGCCTCGGCCTCCGCCGGATCGACCTCGCGAATGGTCGACCGCACCTTGTCCAGGAGATCCCGGTAATTCGTCGCCATCGCTTGTCCTCGCACGATAAACTTGAGTTCTGGCTCAAGATTAGAACAATCACGCTCGCTCAGGCAAGGATACCGTCATCGCGTACCCTTTCGCCGAGAAATCCCGTGTATACCTCCGGAGCCGCCATGTCCGCCCCAGACTCTCCGCCCATCGTTACCCCGAGCAGCGATCACAACTGCTTCGGCTGCGGTCCCGCCAACGATTGTGGCCTGAAACTCCGCTTCCAGCAGGACGGCGCGGGCGTAACCGCACTCTACATTCCCCGCTCCCAGGATGAGGGGTTTTTCGGCATCGTTCACGGCGGCATCGTCACCACCATGCTCGACGAAGCGATGGCCTGGGCTACCTACGCGGGCGGCGTCTGGGCGATGACTGCCCGACTCGAGGTCCGGTTTCGGAAACCGGTGATCGTCGGCTCCGGCCTCACCGTTCACGGCAGGATCGCGCAGGTTCGCGGCAAGGTTGTCGAAACCGCTGGAGAGGTCCGGGACGCCGACGGCGTGATCCTGGCCGAAGCCACGGCCACGTTCATCCGCGTCCCCGCCGACACTGCCGCCGAGTGGGAGCGCCGCTACTTCGGCTGACCCGCTCCCTGCTCCCGCGCTGCGTCCTCCACGACCCGGCGCATGACCGCCATCAGGTCTCCCAGCGACGACGGATCCAGCAGGAACAATGACAACGCCCGCTCCTCAACCGACCGCTCCCCGCTTCCCGGCGGCGGCAGCAGGCGCTTCAACTCCGCGGCACGCTCGTTCGCCTCGCGGAGGGCATCCATCAGCGCGTCAGCGGCCCTGCCTCGCGCCGCTGCGGATGCGGCGGGCCTCTCCGCCGTTGCCGGCGCTTGTTGCGCCGCCGGTTCGCCGGTCAGGATCGCCAACCCGGATGGGGTCGTTGCCAACAGCAACCCGAACTCGTCCACTTCGCCCTCGGCTACGATGCGGGGCCCGGGTGTACCCATCGCCGCTGCTTCCAGCATCGTCTCGACCGCCACGGCCCGTCGCGCCCGCCCCGCGTCGGTCAATGCGAAGCAGAAAATCAGGATCGGCGCCGGCCCGTCGTCGGTCTCGATCT
>CAIPGK010000693.1 GCA_903864575.1 uncultured Chloroflexota bacterium | reverse complement strand
GCGCGCGGCTCTTCATCGAACCGCTGAACCGCTACGAGGCGTGGATGGTCAACCGGATCGAGCAGGGCGTCGCCCTCGGCGACGAGGCGGGCGAGGATGTCGGGGTCATGGCCGATCTCTTCCACATGGGCATCGAGGAGGCCGATCTCGCGGCCGCCATCCGATCCCACGCCGGACGCATCGTCCACGTCCACCTCGCGGACTCGAACCGCCTGCAGCCCGGCCGCGGCCACCTCGATTTCACCGCCCCCTTTTCCGCGCTCAAGGAAGCGGGCTACGCAGGCTGGTTCGGCATCGAATGCCGTCTCGACGGTCCGCCGGAAACCGTCGTTCCCGAAAGCGCGGCCCTCGTCCGCGACCTCTGGGCGCGCGCCTGATCCGCGCACATGCACTCAGTCGCACAGCAAGGAGTGACCCCGATGATCTTCCCGATCTCCGATGCCGCCGCCGCGATGGATCTCCCCGTGTACGGCCCGCTCGAACCACCCGTCGGGGAACCGCTGGACGGCCCGATGACGACATCCGGCGAGGTTTTCTTCCGCAGCGAGAACGGGGTCGTCTTCAGCGGCCTCTGGGAGTGCTCCGCAGGCCGGATGCGCGCCAATTTTGGCAATGATGGCGAGATGGTCCACATCGTCAAGGGAACACTGCACGCCATTCCCGACGACGGCGAGCCCTTCACCCTCCGCCCCGGAGACACCGCAACCTTCCCTCCCCACTGGACCGGCATCTGGGAACTCGAGCAGCCCATGCGCAAGCTCTACTGCGTGTTCGATTTCAGCGGACTGGCGTGATCGGAACCGGCCCATCGACGGACTCTCCACACCGCGATCCATCCAGGATTTCCGGACTGCGCCACACCGCGGCCGCAGTCTCCGACAGGTTGCTGGTAGCACGGGAACGCTACGAGCATCGACTGTTACCTGACCAGGTATGATGATGCATCACAGCTATATGCCACCGGGCGAGCCCGATACGATCCCCGCCCTCGTCGCACGAAACGCCGGTGACCGCCCGGACTCCCCGGCGCTCATCCAGGGCACGCGCGTTGTGACCTGGGGCGATCTCGCCGCTCGGGCCGCCGCCACGGCGAGGTGGCTGCGACAGCACGGGGTGTCGCCAGGAGACCGCGTCACCCTGCAGTGCGGCGAATCGCTCACGCTGGATGAAATGGTGGCCGTGGTCGGCATCGTTTCCGTCTGCAGTTGCCACCCCATCATGACCAATCAGCCGCTGGCCTCCCGGAGACGGCTGATCGAGCGCGTGGCGCCGGTCTTCGTCTTTGCAAGCACGGAGATTGACGACGCCGGGTACTCCGCCCCTGTCGTGCGCCACCTTGGCGGCCTGCCTCTCGATACCGGAACCGAACCTGGCTCCGGCACTGACCCTGCCACCGTGCGCCCGCCAGCCGCGAGCGATGTCGCGTTGATCGTCGGCACCTCGGGCACCACGGCCGAGCCGAAGCTGGTCCCGGTCACCCACCGGACGCTGGCCGCTACCGGTCGCGTGTGCTCACTCACGAACGGTCTCAATGCAGGCGACCGCCTCCTGATGCTTGCCACACCCGGTGTCGGGCTGTTTTGCGTCTCCTTCGTCCCGTTCTGGACGGGCGGCGCGGTCGTCATCCCTGAAGACCAGGCAGGTCACCCCCAGGCTGCGGGACAAGCGGGCATCGAGCCGACTTGGGCGGCGGGCGCTCCCGGGCGACTGGCGCAGGTGGCCAGGACCATGCCGCCCTCGGCCAGCGGCGAGACATCGTTTCGGTTCGTGCTGAGCGCTGGCGCTCCGGCGACGGAGGCGACCACAGAGGCGATTTCGCAGGGATTTGGCGCGCCCCGATTGAATCTCTACGGCGCATCAGAATCGTTCAGCATGGCCTATGACGGCCGGCCCGGGGCGCCGCTCCGAATCGCCGCGCTCGCTGGCGATGGCGTCGTCGAAGCGTCCGCCGGTGAGCCCGGCGAAGTCCAGGCCAGCGGCGACATGGTCTTCCCCGGCTATCTGGACGACCCTGCGCTCACCGCAGCGGCCTTCACCAGCGACGGCTGGTACCGGACCGGTGACCTCGGACGCATCAATCCTGAAGGCAGGCTCGAATTGCTCGGCCGCCTTTCGGAGATCATCAACCGGGGCGGGTTGAAAATCGCCCCGTCGGAGATCGAGGCCGCACTCCTCGGCTGTCCCGGCGTCGCCGAGGCCATCGCCTTCGCCGTCCCGGACCCGACCCTCGGGGAACTGCCGGCGCTGGCGGTGACGCCAATCGAGGGATCCGGGCTGACCGCTCGCCAGGTCCGTCGTCACCTGCTCGGGCGGCTTCAGGCCGACAAGACGCCGACACTCGTGTTCCTGCTCGACCGGATGCCTGTCACCGATGCCGGCAAGATATCCCGGCGCGAACTCGCGGCAATCCTCGCCCCTTCCCCCCTCCCGTCGGATTCGCCCTGACTGGGGCGGGAATGCACCGCATGCTGCCGCTCCCGCTCGCGCACGCGCTCGATCGCGGGCAGCGCATGCCCAGCCACGCCTCTGCCAACGACCGGCTTGCCGACATGCCCGTCACCCGCCGCTCAGCCTTCTCCGGGCAACGGGCGATGCCGGAACCCGCCGGCGCCTCGCGGCCTGCCACCGGGCGGAGCCGGGTTCTCACCGGCCGAACGCGACGCCCAGCTTGATCGACCGCTCCGGGTGCTCGTCAATCTCCCGGTACGCCTCGGCCGCATCCGCGAGAGGGACGACCGGGGTGATGATGCCGTCAGTCCGCAGGCGGCCGGTGCGCAACCAGTCGGCGCAGGTCTCGGCGTACCGTTGCAGGGTCCAGGCCGGAAAGTCGCGCATGGGAACGCTCTGGGCGCGGCAGGAGATCAGGTTCAGCCGGTTGACGTGGAACTCGTCCCCGAGGAAAAGCCCGCTCGCCTCGCCGCCGTAGTAGGAGATCAGGCAGATCGTGCCGCCGAACCGGGTCGCCCGGATCGCGTCATGCAGCGCGCGAGTGCTCCCCGATGTCTCGACCGCCACATCGACGCCATGCTCCCCGACCTGCGTCAGGTCTTCCCGGTAGCCGCCGAGGATGCGCGGGCCCGGTTCCCACACGGGGGCGTTCGCTCCCGGCCCGGTCATCGCCCGGATCGCCCAGCCCGCGTCGCCGCCGACTTCGCGCGGGTCGATGGCCACAGCCGCGCCGTAGGAGCGGGCAAGCGCGCGCCGGTTCTCGAGGAAATCGACCCCGATCACCTGCGCTGCCCCGGCCAGCCGCGCGAACTGAACAGCCATCAACCCGATCGCGCCGAGCCCGAAGACCGCCACCCGGTCGCCGAGCTTGATGTTGGCGTCGCGCATCGCGAAGGCCATCACCGCCGGGTCGAGGCAGACCGCGGCCTCGCGGGTCATTCCATCGGGCAGCGGGTCGGCCGCGGATTCGTCGCAGGTCTGCGTCTCGCGGATCGGGAAGTGGCCGTAGACGCGATCCCCCACGGCGAAGCGGGTGACCTCGGCGCCGCGCTCCGTGACCGTGCCGACGGCCATGTTGCCCAGCCGTCGCGGGAACCCCTTCAGCCCTTCCTCGGCGGGACGCGGAAAGGCCGCGCCGCGATTCGGGTCGTAGGGCCGGTTGGCGGCGGGATCGTTCCGGTAGCCGACGAGTTCGGTGCCATGCTTCGGCGAGGCGAACTCGGTGCGAATGCGAATCTCCCGGGGTCCCAACGGGCCGTCGACATACTCCCGCAACTGCGGCGAGCGTGGCGCGACGGCGACGAGTTCCAGCGGCATGGCGGCGCCCCTTCCTGTTGACGCCGCCGATCCCGGCGGCAGGTCCGGATGGTGGCACGCCGCCGCCCTGCCCGCAACGGCCGTCGCTGGCGCTTCCCGGTCAGGTCTGGGGCAATCCTGTTCCCGAGCTTTCCAACGCCCCGTCATCCCGACGCAGGAGGGATCTCGTTCGCCAGTAACGGACGGACGAAACGAGATCCCTCACAGGCTCATGATGACGAGTCCCGAACTGGATGCGGCTCCAGGAGTCGCCTGCCGCCGAAGGCCGCGGGAATCGCTTCCCGCGCCGGGTCGAACCGGGCCCTTATCGCCCATCCCGCCACGCGATCAGATCGCGCAGCAACGAGAGATCCCAGTCCGGGCCGGACGAACCCACGATGAGGTGGGTGATTCCCCGCTCGACGTACTGGTCGGCGAGGGCGACCTGCTCCGGCCCGCGCAAGAGGACGGACCGCTCGATCTCGCCCGGATCGCGCCCGACCTTCCCGCACCACTCGTCGAGCACGCCGCTCAGCCGCGCGATCTCCTCGGGATCGCCGAAGCTGTTCCACATGTCGGCATGCTCGGCCACGAGCCGCAAGGTGACCTTCTCACCCGAGCCACCGATCATGATCGGCATCTTCCCGTTCACCGGAGCTGGCGTCAGCTTGCCGAGGCGGGACTCGATGACCGGCAGGTTCGCCTTCAGGTCGCGCAGGCGGTCCGGCGCGGTCTTGAAGTCGTAGGCATACTCCTCATAATCCCGCTCGAACCAGCCGGAACCGACGCCGAGGATGAAGCGGCCGCCGGAAATGTGGTCGATGGTCCGGGCCATGTCGGCCAGCAGGTGCGGGTTGCGGTAGGAGTTGCAGGCGACGAGCGGGCCGATGGTTGGCCGGGCCGTCGCGTCGGCCATCGCGGCCAGCAGGGTGAAGCACTCGAAGTGGTTGCCTTCGGGGTCGCCGTAGAGCGGGTAGAAGTGATCCCACGCCCAGAGGGAATCGACGCCCATCGCCTCGGCCTCGAGCCACGCCCGGCGGAGGTTGTCGTAGGTTCCATGCTGGGGCGCGGCCGTCAGGCCCACCCGCACCGGGAAATTCGCCATCGTGTTCGTTCCCTTCACCCAATCGGATGTCTCGGCGCGCGCGTTCGCGCACGAGCGGTCAACTGGCCGATGTCGCGGCTGCGGCGGTTCCGGCCTGCGTGATGGCCTGCAGCAGCACCTCGGGCGGCTGCGCGCCGGAGAGAGCGTACCGGCCATCGAACACGAAGAATGGCACGCCCCCCTGCACGAGATGGTGCGACTCCCGCAGGGCAGCCTGCAATTCGAGCAACCCGGCGCCGGATTCCAGCAGATCGAGCGCCTCGGCGCGGTCCATGCCCGCCTCGGCCGCGGCCTGCGCCAGCACGAGGGGGTCGCCGATGCTCGCGCCCTCCTCGAAATGGAGCCGGTGCAGCACGTCGAGCAACGCGGGCTGGATCTCCGGCGGCGCGGCGAGCAGGAGGCGGTGGGCGTCCCGCGTCTGCACGCTCAGGGCGCGGTCGAAGCGGAACCGCAACCCGGCCCCGGCCCCGGCGCCGGCCTCGGCCACCCGCTCGAACAGCGGGAGCGGATCGGCCACGCCCTTCGTGCGCCGAAACCAGTCCAGCAGCGGCTCCGCCGACTCCGGCGCGGCGGGATCGAGCAGGAACGGCCGGTACACGACCGTCGGAGCCTCCCCTTCCCACCGCTCCAGCGCGGCCGCGAGGTTCGCCTTGCCGATCCGGCACCAGGGGCAGACGAGATCGTGGTAAACGTCGATGCGCATCGTGGGCAATCCCTCCCGCCCCGGTGATGAGCGCCTTCAGCGAGCCGGGGCGGCTCCGGGCAATTGTGACCTCTGCCCCGCGCCCGCTGCCATGTTCGATGTTGAGTGGGGCACACGTGCTCGAAACGGCACGGGCGCGGATGAAACGGGACGCCCCGGCTGCTGGCCGGGGCGTCTCCAGACTATCGAGCCGTTCGTCGCCTCGATTCAGTTCCGGTTTCGGCGGCTCTTGTGCCGGCGATGCCGGGTCCTGACGTCCCGGCCGAGCGTCTCGCCTAGCGGCGGCGGCTTCGGCGAGTTTTCCACCTTGTCCGGGTCCATCGGCCCGAGTTCATCCTCGTCAACCGGGCATCCAAGCAACAGGAACCCCCACGCATCGTATTCCGGCGGGCAGTCTCCACTGTTGTCGACGGCCGAACCGGAATCCTGCGCAGTTCCCGCTCGGGAGCGAAGCGCGGGAACGATCGCGATTGCCGACAGGATGAGCGTTCTGCGTTGCATGACGATCCCCTTCTTGTCTTGTGGTTCGGTGCAGCGAATCTCGACTACAGATTTCATGCAAGATCCCTGCGATGACCATTGCAGCCAGACGCAACGAATCATCAACACAGGCGGTTTCCACGATCTGGATGGCCTACCGCCCTTTTTGGCGATGCTCCCGCTTTCGGCTCCGTTGCCGCTGGCGCTGGGTCAAGGCCTCAGGTTCCTCGTCGCCCAGCACAGGGCAGCCAAAATCAACTCCCCGTCTTCGTCATACTCAGGCTCGCAATCGTCGCCATGGTCGATCGACTGGCTGTCGTCGGCCCGAGCGATGGTGGTGCGCGCGCCGGATGCTGTTGCGGCAGCGATTCCGCGCGTGAGGATCGTTCGTCGGTTCATGGTCCCTCCGCACCAGCCGCGGCTGGTCTTCATGCACCCCGACTCGACTCTACCCCCCCCGCGCCAGATGTCAATTTTTTCACTGGCCAGATCCGGGGGCAACCGGTCACCGCTCGTTCAACCGGTGATCTCTTCCAGTCGCACCGTCCGCCCCTCCGCCGCCGAGCGGTACGCGGCCAGCACCGCGGCGATGGTCCCGATGTTCTCCGCGCCCGCGGTGACGGGCGGCTTGCCGGTCTGGATGGCCTCCATCAGCGATGCCATCGGGCCGGCGAAGGCGTCGGGGATCCACCACGTCGAAAGCCGCGCTTCGTGCCATTCCAGCGGTTGGCGGTTCGGCTGGTAACGTAGCGTGTCCACCCGGCCGGTCGGGTAGTCGTAGAGCAGGCCGAGGGTTCCCTCGACGATTCCCTCCGTGCCCAGCCAGCGGAAGCGGGCATAGGCGTCCTCGCTCCAGTTGTGGTGGTTGACGTCCACCGACACCCGCAGATCGCCGGGGTAGTCGAGGATGGTCATCGTCCGCGTCTCCCCAACCTCGGGCTGCCCCGGCCACTTCGCGTGGCGGGCGGTGACGGCAACCGGGTCGCCGAAGAGGTAGCGGATGCTGTCGAGATAATGGATCGAGTGGTACATCACCTCCAGCCGCTCCGACTGCGCGATCCACGGCCACATGTGCCACGGCGTGCGGATGCTGACCTCGATCCGGGCGTCGGCCACGTCGCCGAGTGCGCCCTGCCGGAGCAGTTGCTTCGAGACCCGGATGCCAGCGTCCCAGCGCATCTGCTGGTTGACGGCCAGCACGACCCCGGCCTCCCGCGCCCGGTCCACCAGCCGTTTCGCCGTGGCGTACTCCATCCCGAGCGGCTTCTGGCAGAGCAGGTGCTTCCCGGCCGCGATCACCCGCTCCGCGATCTCGGCCTGCGCCCACGGGGTGACGGCGATGTCGACAATCTCCACAGCGGGATCGGCGAGCAACTCGTCCAGCGACGCCACGGCGCGGGGAATGGCGTGCTCCCGCGCCGTCTTCGCCGCCGCCTCGGGGTCCTGGTCGAAGCAGGCCAGCACGTTGAGCCCATGCTTCCGGTAGGCCGGGAGATGCGCGTAGTTGACGATGCCGCCGCACCCGACAATGCCGATCCCGTAGTCATGCTTCACCGGCATGACGATCGCGTCGTCGATCTCGAATCCTGCCAGGTTCATCGCGGTCCTCCGGAGGGTTGTGGGCGGCGGCTGCCGGGTATCGGGCATCGGGCATCGGGCATCGGGTTTCGGGTTTCGGGCGGCGGGTTGCGGGTGGTGGGCCGGCATCGGGTAGCGGGCGGAAGGCCATCAGGGCGTGCCGCGCCCTCCCAAGGCCAAATGCCCGATACCCGATGCCCGATGCCCGATACCCCGTCACCCCAGATTCAGCCCCGCGGCTTCCTGCTGGGCGCGGCGGAGGATGGATTCGGTCGGCTCGTCCGTGGAGATGGCCGCCTGCACCGCCGTGTCGATGACGTGGACGAGATCGGGCAGGGCGCGGGAACGGGGCAGCGTGCGGGTTCCGGCGTGCAGGCTTGAAAGTTCCCGGTAGAACGGGATCATCGCGTTCACCTCGGGGTCCTCCCAGGTGGATTTCCGGCAGCCGATCCCGCCGGCGAGCGTGGTCACCTTGTCCATCGCCGCCGTCGCGCAGTGGCGGATGAAGCGATAGGCCGTCTCCTTGTGCCTGCTTCCCGCGCCGATGCACAGCAGCCAGTAGACGATCAGGGACGCGCTCTCGCGCCCCTCGCCCGCGGGAACCGGGGCCACCCCGACCTTCCCCTTCACCGGGCATCCCAGCTGCTCGCAGACCGCCGCGAAGCCGAACCAGTTGACCATCATGGCCACCTTGCCAGCCGCGAAGATTTCCCCGGACTTCACCGAGTCGATCTCCTCCAGCCCCGGCGGGGTCAGGCTGCGGTCATTGACGGCGCTCCGGTAGAAATCGAGCGCGGCGGCGGCCTCCGGGGTGTCGAGGGTCGGACGGCCCTGCGCGTCGTGTAGGTCCCCACCCCGGCCCCACAGCTGCAGGCAGAAATCGTAGACGGTGTTGTGGCCGTCAGGGAACGCGGCGAACACGGTGCCGGACAGGCCATCCTCGGGCCGGTGGAAGAAGCGGGCGGCATCCTCGAACTCGCGCCACGTCGCGGGAACGCGAAGGTCGTAGCCGTAGCGCTCGCGGAACGCCGCCTGCTCGCGCGGGTCCTCGAACAGGTCCCTCCGGTAGGTCAGGCACTCCGGGCCGTCGTGATAAGGCAGCCCGTAGACAGCATTCCCGAACTGCTGCATCCCGAGCAGCCCGGAAACCCATCCCTGCGGGTAATCCGGGACCGGATCGGCGGCCATGAACGGCGCAATGTCGAGCAACGCACCGCTTGCGGCTGCATTCGCCAGCCAGTCGGTCACGATGAAGGCAACATCCCACGAACCATCGCGCAATCCTTCATTGGTGAAGATCGTCTCCACCAGCGGATTCAAGTCGAGCGATTCGTACTCCAGCCGCAGCGATGTTCCGGATTCGCGAGCGAAGGATTCCCACTGTTGTTTGATTGCCTCCTCGAACGGCCCGAACCGCCGAATCGCCACCCGGAACGTATCGGTCATCGTGTCCTGCTCCTTCGTGGCTTGTGGGCTTGTGCGAAGGCGCCTGGTTCGACACGTAGCGCAACTTGCCACCCATGATCCAACAACACCACAAGCCCATCAGCCCATCAGCCCGTCAGCCTAAAACCCGCCAATCTCCCCCCGGATCGTCTCCGTGTCCTGCCCCACCGTCGGCGCGCCGGTCGCGGAGGTGAGGATGCCGCCATCGATGCGAATCGGGCAACGGGTGGTTTCCAGCGCCGCGCCATTGGGCCGCTCGACGTGCTGGGTCATCGCGAGCGCCCTGAAGCCGTCGTGCTGGAGCAGGCGCGGCCAGTCCAGCACGTCCGCGCACCAGATGTCGGCGGGTTCGAGGATGCCGAGCCAGTGGGCAGTGGTCTTCGTCGCGAGGTGCGCGGCCAGTTCGGCCTTGATTGCGTCCCGCTCGGTGAACCACGAGGCAGGATCGGTCCAGCGGGCAAGCGGTTCGCAGCCGAGCAACTCCCCGAGGCGCGGGATCGGGGTCATCGCCACCGCGAGGTAGCCGTCCGCCGTGCGGTAGATGCCATAGGGCGCGGCGAGGTAGGCGTGGGCGTTGTTGACCGCGCTGCGATGCGGGATCCTGCCGCCATCGTTCAGGTGGGTCGTCAGCACTTCGAACTGGAAGTCGAGCACGCTCTCGATCAGGCTGGTTTCGACCAACCCGCCTTCCCCGGTCATGCCGCGCCGAACGAGGCAGGCGAGGATACCCTGCACGAGGTGCGCGCCCGCCAGCATGTCGGCCACCGCGAGCCCCATCGGCACCGGTCCCTGCGTGGCGTCGCCCGTCAGCCAGGTCAGCCCGGAGAGGGATTGCGCCAGCAGGTCCTGTCCCGGCTTCTCCACCCACGGGCCGCGGTCGCCGTAGCCGGTGACGGTGGCGTACACGATCCGGGAGTTGATCTGGCGCACGCGCGGCCAGTCGAGCCCGATCCGCTCCATCACGCCGGGCCGGAAGTTCTGGATCATCACGTCGGCGCGGGCGATGAGCGCCTGCACCGCTGCGAGGTCGTCGGGGTTCTTCAGGTCCGCGGCAAAACTCTGCTTGTTGCGGTTGATCGAATGGAAGAGCGTGCTGTCGCCGTCGAGTTCCAGATTGGAAATGTAGAGATGGCGGCAGAGATCGCCCGCGCCAGGCCGCTCGATCTTGACCACCCGCGCCCCGAGATCGGCCAGCCGCAATGCCGCCGAGGGCCCGGCAAGGAACTGGCTGAAGTCGAGCACGAGCAGCCCGTGGAGCGGGCGTTGCGCCTCCGGGAGGGGCGTTGGCGGGGTCCAGTTCGCGTCAGGCATGGGTGAGCGTCTCCCGGTAGAGGGCGTCGATCTTCTCGATCACTGGCGACAGATCGCCGCCCTGTTCCAGCCAGCGGTGGACGATCACGCCAGCCTCATCCTGGAAGTGGATGTACCCGGCATAGCGCGGGCGGAGGAAGGCTTCGTCGAGCGTGAGCAGCGTATCGCGGAAGAAATGGCTGGTGAGCGCGTTGCAGACGTCATCGGTCCACGCCGCGCGATGACCGGGCTGGCCGCCGTCAAGGGTATACATCCCGCGCTGCGTCTCCGGGTGGT
>CAIPGK010000692.1 GCA_903864575.1 uncultured Chloroflexota bacterium | reverse complement strand
CGAAATCCTTGCCCACGTGCTTGGCACGCTCTCGCTCGAGGGCGCTCCGCACATCAACGCCGAATCGCTCGCCGCAAGGGGCCTGACCATTGAGGACATCGCTCGTATCGAGCGGGCGCTTCCCGGAGTTTTCGAACTCGGATTCGCCTTCAATGCCTGGACCCTTGGCGAGGACGCGATTACGCGGCTAGGTTTCTCGTTCGAGCAAGCGACCGCTCCGGGGTTCGATCTGCTCACCGCGATCGGATTCACCCGTGCCCAAATTGAAGCGGCAAATGAGCATATCTGCGGGACGATGACCATCGAGGGCGCACCACATCTTAGACCTGAACACCTGCCGGTCTTCGACTGCGCCAACAAGTGCGGAAAGACCGGAACCCGGTTCATTCACCATGATGGCCACATCCTGATGATGAGCGCCGCGCAAGGCTTCCTCTCTGGCGCCATCTCCAAAACGATCAACATGCCCAATGAGGCAACCGTTGATGACGTGATGGATGCCTATGGCAAGAGTTGGCGGCACGGCATCAAGGCGATGGCGCTCTACCGCGATGGATCCAAGCTCAGCCAGCCGCTTTCAACCAGCAGCGGATCCTCGTCGGGAGAGGAGAACGCGGCCGAGCGCGAAGCCGAAATCCAGCAGAGGATCGACGCGGCGGTTGCCGTTGCCGTTGCGGAGACCGAGGAACGATTTGCAGCTTCCGCCTCAGGACCGGCGCTGGTCGCGAGCACGGCCGGCAAGCCGGTGCGCCGCAGGTTGCCGGCACGCCGCAATGGCTTCACCCAGGAGGCGCGGGTCGCCGGGAACAAGGTCTTCCTGCGAACGGGTGAGTATGACGATGGCACCCTCGGAGAGATTTTCATCGACATGCACAAGGAGGGCGCGGCCTTCCGTTCGATGATCAACTGCTTCGCAATCTCAATCTCGAAGGGCCTGCAGTACGGGGTGCCGCTCGAGGAGTTCGTGGAGACCTTCACCTTCACCCGCTTCGAACCTCAGGGCATGGTGACGGGACATCCGAACATCAAGATGGCCACGTCCATCATTGACTATGTGTTCCGGGTTCTCGGCCTCGAATACTTGAACCGAGCCGATCTCACCCAGGTTCCCCCGGACATGGACGAGGATGATGAACTTCCGCAGCAAACCGCCCCGGTCGCGCCGCCCATTGCGGCCAAGGCAGTCGCCTCCCCTGGTCGAAATGGATCCAATGGGCATTCAACAAACGGAAACGGGAACGGCAATGGGCATCACGCCGAGCAGTCCGCTGCCTCGTCGGTTACAGCGTTGCTTGAGAGCACCGCGACGCTGAACATGCTCGACGCGCATCTTTCCGAGATGATGGGCGACGCGCCTTTCTGCGATGTGTGCGGTCACATCACCGTCCGAAATGGCGCCTGTTACAAGTGCCTCAACTGTGGGAACAGTCTCGGCTGCTCGTAGTTACCGGGAATCCCTGGAAACATGACGATGCGGGCCGGAATCCTCCGGCCCGTGTCGTTGTCCTGAAACGCTTCCATGAAACATGTAGCGGAACAGTTACCGGGCCGCCTTTCGGCGGCCCGGCAGGTGCAATTGAATCCGATGACAGAATCCGTCAGCCGTTCGCCTGCGCGGTCATGGCCGCGGCTCGCTCGCGCAATTCCGCGAACGCCGCCGTGCTCAGGTAGCGTTCACCGGTGTCCGGGAGAATGGCGACCACCAGTTTGCCCCGGTTTTCCTCGCGAGAAGCGACGATCCGCGCGGCAGCCGCTGCAGCGCCACACGAAATTCCCTTGAGCAATCCCTCGGTCCGCATCATCTCCATTTCGGCAGCGATTGCCGTGCCGGCGTCGATGTGGACGATCTCGTCATACACATCACGGTCGAGCACATCGGGCACGAAGTTTGCGCCGAT
>CAIPGK010000691.1 GCA_903864575.1 uncultured Chloroflexota bacterium | reverse complement strand
TGACTGGAGTGCCGGAGGGGGCGACGCTCAGGATCGACGCGGGCGATTTTGGAACGGTCGAGCAGCCGGTTGGGGCCCAGACGTACGCAGATTTCCCGCTGAAGAAGACGGTGGTGACCGGGTTCGTCCGAAGCAGGCAGGGGAACCCAATCGAGGGAGCACGGGTGTTTTCACCAGACGGAGCGGTCTCCACCCTGACCGGCCCGGATGGCGGGTACCGGCTTCAGAATGGGGCGGGACAGTCGACGCTGCTGGTGTCCGCATCGGGGTATGACGACGTCACACTCCAGGTGCCCGCGGAACTCGTGCTCGACGCGACGATGGATCGGGCGTTGATCCGCTCGCTCTATGCGCCGCAGAACGTGCTCTCGCAGCCAGGCGGGCTTGACGAGTTGATCAGGATCGCGAACGAGACGGAAATCAATGCGATCGTGATCGATGCGAAGGAGGTGAACGTCTTCTACGATACACAGGTTCCCTTCTTCCGCAACGTGCCGGACATGGTGACGCCGATCTACAACCCGGCGGAGATCGTCCAGAAATTGCGGGACAACGGAATCTATTCGATCGCCCGGATGGTGGTGTTCAAGGATCCGCTGGTGGCGGAGGCGAGACCCGATCTCGACGTGGTTGACGAGACGACGGGCGGACCCTGGCGCGATGGAAACGGGGTCGCGTGGGTGAACGCGTTCTACCCTGAATTGTGGCAGGCGAACGCGGATATGGCGGCAGAATTGGCCCGGTTCGGCTTCGATGAAGTGCAGTACGACTACATCCGCTTTCCGTCGGATGGCAATCTTCGGACCGCGGAATTTGGAAACGACTACACCGAGGAACTGCGCCGGAGCGCGATCACCAGCGCTGTGCAGGCCGGGGCAGATGCTGTCCATGCCGAGGGGGCAAAGTTTTCGGTCGACCTGTTCGGGGTAGTCGCCGTGTATGGCAACGACCAGGGGATTGGACAGACGGTGCAGGACATGGCGCCGATCGCGGACTACGTGTCGCTGATGATTTACCCGTCGCACTTCGATGTTGGGAATATCCCGGTCGACGGCGCGCCGAACGATTTCCCGGGGGAGACGATTGCCTACTCGTTGCAGCGGGCGGAAGAACTTGTGCCGGGCAGCGCGCTGAAGATGCGCCCATGGCTGCAGGATTTCGACTACCCGATGGATGGGTACCGGTCGTATACGGATGAAGACGTGCGCGCCCAGATCGACGCGGCTGAGGCAGCGGGCGCGAGCGGCTGGATTCTCTGGAACGCGGGCGGCGATTTCTCGGTCTCGGCGCTTCGGCCCGAAGGATGACGTGCCGGGTTTTGTGGCGGGCTGGCTGAAATGAGCGATTCGTCACGTGGGGCGGTCGATGCGTCGAGCGTGACAGATTCGGCGTGGGCGCTGCTCAGGGCGATGCGACCACTGCAATGGACCAAGAACGCGGTGCTCCTTGCGGCGCTGGTGTTTGCGGATCGCCTGTTCGATCCCGGAGATGTGGCTACCGCGATTGCGGCCGTACTGGTGTTTTGCGCGTTGAGCAGCGCGATCTACCTGTTGAACGATGTGCGGGATGTCGAGCAGGACCGAATGCATCCGGTGAAGCGGCTGCGGCCGATTGCGGCGGGCCAACTCGCGCCGCGATCGGCAATGATCGCGGCGTCGGGATTGCTGGTTGGCGCGGTGGCGGGAGCGTTCTGGATTCGGCCCGCGTTTGCCGGGGTGGCCGTCGCCTATGTCTGCCTGATGATTGCGTACAGCATGGGGTTGAAGTCACTGGTGCTCGTCGACGTGATCGCCATCGCGGTGGGGTTCGTCCTGCGAGCGGTTGCCGGCGCGGTTGCGATCGATGTCCAGATCTCGTCGTGGTTGCTTGCCTGCACGCTGCTGCTGGCGCTCTTTCTCGCCTTCGGAAAGCGCCGGCACGAGTTGGAATCGCTGCCTGACGCGGCGTCACACCGGCGGAATCTCGAGAGCTACACGATCCCATTGCTGGACCAGTTGTGCCTGCTTACCGCTGGGGCGACGGTCGCCTGCTACACGTTGTATGTGATCGAAGCACGGGCTGGAACGGCGATGATCCTGACCGTGCCGGTGGTGGCCTATGCAATCTTCCGCTACCTGTTCCTCATGCACCGGCGAGGCAGCGGGGGCCGGCCGGAGAAGGCGCTGTTCGAAGACCTGCCGTTGCTCGTGGCGGTCGCGGCATGGGGCGCGCTGAGCATTGTCGCTCTATACTAATATCGTGTAACATCGTCATGGCGCCGGGTAGCGAGGGATACTTCCCTATCGATACCTTCACACGGAGCGTAGCAAGTTTGCGGAATTTGTTGTATGATCATCCCTGACCTGAGAGCGATGGCGCATGAGCCATGCTGCGGGTGGCGGGAGTCCTGCGAAAGAACCGGCGGGATGAGCGCGAGAGACGGGAAACGGGTTCGCGTGATTCGGAAGGAGCCGAAATGATCGTCGTGCGTCGAACCCGGCCCCACAATCCGGAACGGGTCCAGCAGGAAATGGAAGCGATGTTCCGCACCATGATGGCGCCCCGTCCGGCGATGGGCCGAGGGCAAGGCGGGCGCTGGCGTCCGGCACTGGAGGTCTATGAGACCGCCGAGGGTCTGGTCGTCTCCGCCGAAATCGCGGGAATGGACGAAGGTCAACTCAACGTGGTGATCGACGGCGATCTGCTGGCGATCAGAGGCGAGCGGCCGGATCCCTTTGGGGGAGAACGCCGGGCCTACCACGAGGCGCGCATTCCCTACGGCGCATTCGGCGCCGATGTCTATGTTCCGTTCCCGGTCGATCCGGACCTGACCCAGGCGGAGTACCGCAATGGGTTCCTGCGGATCGTATTGCCGAGAACGGAAGCGCGCACCATCGTGCCGCGCATTGCTGATTCCCCGGCCGGACGTGAGGAAGGGGGCAAGTAACCATGCCACGGAAGAAGAAGAGCGACCTGGTGAACGAGATTCAGGATGAACTTGCGGCGGAGACAGCCGCGCACGACATGAAGATGGAGACCGAACCTGCGGAGGTTGCGTCCGACGCCGTCGAGCCGGTTGCGGCGTCAGCTGCGCCGGGATCGGCCGACGATGCGCTGATCGCGTTCGCGCCGGAAGCCGACAGCGAAACCGAGCCGTCGGTGCTGTCCATGCCGATCCTGCCGCTGCGGGGGACCGTCGTGTTCCCATTGACGGTGGTGCCGCTGGCGGCGGCGCAGGCGCGCTCGCTGCGGCTGATCGACGAGGTGATGACCGGCGACCGTCGGGTCGCGCTGGTCATGCAGAAGGACGCGGAGATCGAGGGCGCGGGACCCGAAGACTGTTACACGGTGGGAACCATTGCGACTATCCATCAGATGATGCGGGTCCCGGACGGCAGCGTCCGGCTGGCCGTGCAGGGACTGGAGCGGATGCGGATTCTCGACTGGGTGACGGAGGAGCCGTATCTGGTCGCGAAGATCGAGAAAGCGCCGGAGACGATCGAGGATACGGTCGAGGTCGAGGCGCTGACCCGGAACACGCTCGACCTGTTCCAGCGGCTGGTGTCGCTGGTCGCACACCTGCCAGATGAACTGGTGACGGCGGCGCTGAACGTTGACGAGCCGCGCCACCTGGTCTACCTCGTTGCGACAAACCTGAGAATGGAGCCCGAGGAGCGGCAGCGGCTGCTCGAGTTGGACTCCGTGCGCGAGAAGCTGATCCAGCTGAACGCGTTCATTTCCAAGGAACTCGATGTCCTCGAACTGGGCAAGAAGATCCAGACCGAGGTGCAGGATGAGCTTTCGAAGAACCAGCGCGAGTACTACCTGCGCGAGCAGATGAAGGCGATCCAGCGGGAGCTGGGCGAGAGCAGCGAGACGGAGGCCGAGGTCACCGAGCTTCGCCAGAAGATCGAGGACTCCGGGATGCCGGAGGAGGCGGCAAAGGAGGCGCGGCGCGAGCTGGACCGTCTGTCGAAGCTGCCGCCCGCTGCCGCCGAGTACGGGGTAATCAAGACCTACCTGGACTGGTTGACCAGCCTGCCGTGGACCACGAGTACGGAAGGCGAGATCGACATCCGGAAAACCCGGCAGATTCTCGACGAGGATCACTATGACCTCGAGAAGATCAAGGACCGGATTCTCGAGTACCTCGCGGTTCGCAAGCTGAAGATGGAGATGGCGGCGCAGCAGGAGGAGGGCGAGACGCCCGCTCCGGGCCGCGAGCCGATCCTGTGTCTGGTCGGGCCTCCGGGCGTCGGCAAGACGAGCCTCGCGCAGTCGATCGCACGGGCGCTGGG
>CAIPGK010000690.1 GCA_903864575.1 uncultured Chloroflexota bacterium | reverse complement strand
TAGCCGCTCGACGTCGCCCGACTCGCGCCATTTCAGGTCGCAACTCGATCCCATCAGGCGCTTGAAAACCTTCGAGAAGTGCCCGGAGTGGAGGACGATCAATCCCATTCCTTCGAGCACCCGGCGCTGCACCCGGGCCACGATCTCGTCATCGACCTCTCCGTGAGCCTTGTGGCCCCACCAGATCAGCACGTCGGTGCGGTCGAGCACGTCGACGGGAAGACCATGCTCCGGCTCATCGAGCGTGGCGGTTCTCACTGTGAAGCGTGGATCGCCCGCGAATCCGTCGGCGACCGCGCCGTGAATCCCCTTCGGGTAGATCGCACCATAGACCGGGTTCTCCCGCTCGTGCCGGAATTCGTTCCAGATCGTCACCCGCAACAGGGTCATGGCATATCTCCTCGCTCGGTCAGACGGGCAGACCGCCGATCTGCACCTCACGGCCGAGTTCGGCCGACCGGTAGATTGACTCGATCAATCGGACGCGGTCCAGTCCCTCCGACCCGCTTGGCGACACCGGCCGGCCGTCGAGGATCGCGTCAACGAAGTTGGAAATGATGTATCCATGGCCATGACGCTCGATCAGCATCGGCGTGGTCACCGAAGGCATGCCGTCGACATCGCCGAAGAGCCGCAGTGTCCCCGTCTCGGCATAATCCCTGACGTCGATCTCGGCTCCACCATTGTCCCCCATGAACGATGCACCGAACTCGTCCGAGTGGCGGGTATAGCCTGCCCATGACGTGTCGAGTTGCAGCGTCGCGCCATCCGCGAACCGGATGAGGGCGGTCGCGAAATCCTCTACACCATATGGGGCATCGGTCTTGCCCGTGCGGAGGCGGGTATTGAACCACTCGCCTTTGCCCCGCGTGCCAAGTTCGTTGTAGGCCGCCGCCGACACCGAGACCGCTGTCGGATTGCCCATGATCCAGAGGGCGATATCGAGCACATGGACCCCAAGGTCGATCAGCGGACCACCGCCGGACTCGGCTTTCCGGGTGAACCAGGTGCCCATCCCCGGAATGCCCGACCGGCGCATCCACCACGCCTTCGCGTGGTAGATCCTGCCGAACGCGCCGCGCTCCATTTCGTTGTGCACGATCTGGACGTCGTGCCGGCCGCGCCGGTTGAAGATGATCCCGAGTTGCAGCCCGAGACGGTTTGCTGTTTCGACCATCCGCTCGCCTTCGGCCGAACTCTGGGCCAGCGGCTTTTCGACCAGCACGTGCTTGCCGGCCTCGAGCGCGGCAATGGCGACCTCGGAGTGCAGGAAGTTCGGCACCGCGACCGTTACGGCGTCGATATCATCGGCGGCCAGAAGTTCCCGGTAATCCCCGTAGCGCCTCGGAACGTCGAACCGGGTCTGGAGCGACACGCAGCGGTCGGTGTCGAGCCCCGCAATGGCGACGATCTCCGCCCGGGGGTTCTGCTGCAATCCCTCGATGTGAAAAATGCCGATGCCGCAACCGATCACGCCGACCCTGAGTTTGCGCTCACTCACCCGTGGCTTCCTCCCGGCGCCTGCTCGCCGCTGTTCGCTTGCCTCAACCGCGGGAGGATGGCACCGCGCGAGCGCCAGCGCAAGGCGGAAATGACGCTGCTCTCAACGTGAACACCGTGATTTCCGGAGCACAGCGGAACCGGACCGGCGGACGGTAGGTACCAAGCCCACGCGAGACGTAGAGAGGCATCCCGTGAACGCAGTGCCAGCCATCGACGTAGCGCTTTCCACCCTCGGGCACGGCAAGCGGGCCCAGCCACGGCAAGCGCACCTGGCCACCATGGGTATGCCCGGAGAGTTGCAGTGATGCGCCCGCTTCCGCCGCGAGCTCGGCATGATCTGGTTCGTGCCACAGCGCGACCGTCCATGCGCCCGAAGGTATGGCATTCATGGCGAGGTTCGGGTCGGATACGGCGAGCAGCGACTCGTCCATGCCCGCGACCCAGAAGGAATTTCCACGCCAGCGGAGCTCCACATTCCCATCACGCAGGACGATCACGCCGCAAGCGGTGAGGTCGGCCGCGACCCGGTCGACGCCCACCGTGAAGTCGTGATTTCCAACGACAGCACAGGCGCCGAGCGGCGTCGCCGCAATCACGGGCTCCAGGGTATCGAGCAATGGGCGCATATAGCGGGCAGCTTCGGAGACGAAATCGCCACCAAGGAGCAGCAGATCGCATCCTGCGACGGCGGCAAGCGAGCGGCGGACGCTGACGACATCGCCGGCGGAGCGGACGTGAGTGTCGGTAAGGAACGCGATGCGCAATCCGTCGAGTCCGTGATGACGGGGGGCAAGGGGCACATCCCAGCGCGCCACCGCGAACGCGGCAGTCGCCCGCCATCGTGCGTTGACCGCGAGGCCAATTCCACCAATCACCGCGGCCCCGAGCAACGCCCGGGACCGCGAACCGAAAGACATCTGTTACGGCCTATACGCTGGCGAGTTTGAGCACGGCCTTTTTCGGCTGGTATCCATCGTGCTCGCCCACATCGAAGATGCCATTCTTCCGATCTTCGATGACCTTGTTGATTTCATCCTTGAGCGCGTCGAGCATCTCGGCTTCGGCGACTGTCCGGACGATCCGGCCCTTGCGGAAGATAACCCCTTTGCCATTACCGGCC
>CAIPGK010000689.1 GCA_903864575.1 uncultured Chloroflexota bacterium | reverse complement strand
CGGCCATCCCGCAATCGAACCGATTCGCCCAGATTCACGCAACACTTCGGGAATGGGCAGGTGCTGTCCGGGTCATTCAGCATCAGGAATTGAACCAACCGTTCGATGTGGAACCGCGACCAGGCTGGGTGATAACCGCCCACCCGGAGACGCGAACCGCATGGGAAAACGTGGTGGATACGCGAGCGCGCAAACTACACGCCCGGAGTCGTCTCCTCGAGGATGTCGATACCGCGTCTGAACGCGTCAAAATCAATGGTGGTCTTGCCCTCGAGCGGCGCGTCGAGGTCGTGCAGGAGCACGAGCGTGATCACGATGAGCGCAGCCGCGCCGAGCGAGAAGACGAAATGCAGTTTGCCGTTGGCCGGGTGGATCATGACCAACGCGAGAAGGGAGATTGCGCCGCCGAGGTAGAGAACCGTCCAGAACTGCGCGGGCAGCGCCTCATGGGTGAGCGTCAACCGGATGCCGCGGGAGTTGTCGATGTCCGACAGCCGTTCCCACATGTTGTTGACCGAGCCGTAATCGCCATGGGGTCCGGTCGTGATCGCGGCCATGGCGGTATAGACCTTGGAAAGCGCTGCGCGGCCGTTGGCGCCGTGGGAGTGACTCGGAGATTTTCCGCTGAGTTCGTTGGCGTAGACCGCCTCGCCGTACTCCACCAGCGCTCGCTGGAGGTCGTCTTCGCCGTCGCCCTGCCACATATCGGCCATGCGGTGGAGGATGAAAATGCTGTTCAACTCGTTGACCAGCGTTTCGTCAGCCCGTTGATATCGTTCCCAGGCTGCCGCAAGCGTGAGGCTGAGAATCAGGCCGTAGACCGCGATGATCGCCGCCGCTACCGCCACCACCGAGTCGGCGTCTCCCACGACCACAGGGGCCAGCCGCTTTCGGACCAGATAGACAGCGAGGGCCACAAGCGCAAGCGTGCCAATGCCGAAAACGACATCGTTCAGGGATCCGAATAGAGCCACGGTCTCCAATCCTCCCGGTTCCGCATCCGGCCACGGATGCCACGGATCGCGCCAGAACCCTCCGGACTATATCGCCGCAGCGGGGCAGCGGCTACCATGGCGCGGCAATCGCGAACCGGAATCGCCTTCCGGCAGTTTGCATCGAGCAGGACGATGCCATGGCCAGGCACCCGGACACGATTCCGACCGCAACGATCACTCGCGAGGAGGCAGGCGCGCTGGCGGTGATCGCGCAGGGGTTGGATGCCCGACCGCCCCGTCCTGCAAGTCATGCCGCATGGCAAGCGCTGCTGCTGCAGACTATCGAGCGGATCGGCTGCGTTCAGCTCGACACCATTTCGGTCATTTCCCGCAGCCACGAGACCGTGCTCTGGAGCAGGCTGGGGCCATATGATGCGGCCGATCTTGCCGCACTGCTTTACCCGCGTGGCGATGTGATGGAGTATTGGGTCCATGCGGCCGCTATCGCCCCCGTCTCCTGGTATCCGCTCTTCCGGCCCGCCATGGAGCGGTATCGGGCGCGCAGCGAGCGCCCCGGCGAGTGGGCGGTGGACCATGCGGACCTGCTCCAGCGGGTGCTTGCGGCGGTCCGTGAGCGCGGGCCAATCCCCTCGCGCGCGTTCGAGCCGCCCAGGGGCGAGAAGGCGCCGTGGGCATGGTGGGGTGGGAAGCCGGAACGGCGGGCGCTGGAGCACCTGTGGTCGGCTGGCGACATCGTGGTCCAGCGCCGGGAGAGCAACTTCCAGCGGGTTTGGGAGCTTGCCGATCGGGTGATCCCTCCTGAAGTGCTTGCCATCCGGTTGAAGGACGAGGACGTGCAGCAGGTGCTCGCGGCCCGCGCGCTCGCCGCCCTCGGGGTGGCGACCCCCCGCTGGCTGGCCGACTACTTCCGCGCCTACCGGCCGCACGTGCCACTGCCGCAAGCGCGGCGGGAACTTGCAAGGCTGACGGAGTCCGGCGAGGCGGTGCGGGTGCGGATCGAGGGAGTTGACGGCCAGTTCTGGCTGCATGCCCCGCTGCTGGACCGACTGGAGGACCTGCGCGCCGGAAACTGGCCGACCCTGACGACGCTGCTTTCGCCCTTCGACAATCTTGTCTGGAACCGGGACCGCGCCCATGTGTTGTGGGACTTTTTCTACCGAATCGAAACGTACACCGTGGCGGAGCGGCGGCAATACGGGTACTACTCGATGCCGATCCTGCACCGCGGGCGGCTGGTCGGGCGGCTCGATCCATCGTTCGACCGGAAGGCGGGGGTGCTGAACGTCAAGACGCTCCACCTCGAGCCGGGAGTGCGAGGTACCGCTGCGCTTGGGGACAGCATCGGCCGCGCACTGGCGGACCTGTGCCGCTTCCTCGGCGCGGACGCCGGAGTGCGGGTGCTCGGTGGGGACCTGAAACTGGCCGAGGCGATCGAGCGGCGGGCCGGCAGGTAACGGAGGGGTCAGGGCGCCGGGGGCGCGGACGGAGCGGTGGTTGCGGGCATGCGGGGCGCGGGGTGCACCGTTTCGCCTTCGAGGATGTCGATGCCGTTCTCGAACAGCCCGATGTCGATGCGGATCGGGTAGGTGAACGGCTGATCCAGGTCGGCAATCATGTTCAACAGGAACACCACGATGACGGTTGCCGAACCAGCGACGAGGACATGAAGCACCTTGCTGGACGGCGCGACGAGCCCGATGGCGGCGATCGTGATGATGCCCCCGGCCACGAGAACGGCCCAGAGGATGTCGGGCAGGATTTCGTTGGTAAGGGTCAGGCGGTCGCCGCGGGCGTTGTCGAGCGTGACGAGCGACCCGAGGGAGAGCTGTACGGAGGTCTGTGGAGCATCCGGGTCGTTGGCGAGTTCCGCGACGACCGCGTAGAGTCCGCGAATCGCGGCGCGCGCGCCGTCCGAACTGGTCTGCAACGAGGAGTCAGCGGTCAACTCTGTCGCGAGCACATCGCGGGCATACATCAGGGTAAAGCCGTCGATTCGGGCCTGATAGTCGACGGAGTAGGCATCGGCGAGGCGCACGGTGGTGAAGAGGGCGTTCATCTCCTGGCTGAGGGTTCGCTCGGCCTGCGTGAAGCGGTCCCAGGTCGCCACCACGGTCAGGCCGAGGATCAGACTGTAGACGGTCACCGCGATGGCCACCAGCGCGCCCACGGGCCCGGCATCCGATTCGAGGCGGCCATGCGAGCGGGCGCGGACGAACAGGATGAAGCCGGTGCAGGCGAGCACGGCGAGCAGCAGTCCCAGAACGTCCCCGAAGGACAACTCGCGAAACAGCACAATGGCGCTCCTGAGGTTCGGACAGTCACTGACGACTCTACCGTGGGCGGCAGATTCGTCATCGTGGAAAATTCTCTCACGTTGCTACACTGAACGAAGCGGGTCAGAGCGAGCTGACGGAAAGGAACTCCGGGTGACGGAGCGGGACTACCGGGCGTATTCATGGTGGCTGGAGAGCTGCGGCGACGATCTGACGCCGCGGCCGTCGCTGGACGGCTCCATCGATGTCGATGTGGCCATCCTGGGCGCGGGCTTTTCCGGGTTGTGGACCGCATGGCATTTGTTGCAGCGTGAGCCAGGACTCCGGGTGGCCATCCTCGAGAAGGAGATCGCCGGGTTCGGGGCGTCCGGTCGCAATGGCGGTTGGTGCTATGCCGGGTTCGCCGTCGGGCCGGCGGCGATGACGGAGCGGTACGGCAAGGAGGCCGCCCGGAGCGTCGCGGTCGCCATGATCGGCGCGGTGAACAACGTGGCCGATGTCTGCAACGACGAGGCGATCGATGCCGACATCGCCCATAGCGGGGCCATCGAGTTCGCCCGCGCTCCGTACCAGCTGGCGAAGGTCCGGGGCATGGCCGAGGAGTACGCGGCGATCGGCCTCGAGGACCGCGTGCCCCTCCTGGATGCGGCCGAGGCCGAGCGGCACCTTCACGTGCCGGGAGCGATCGAGGCGGTCTGGACGAAGGACGGCCTGACGGTGCAGCCCGCGAAACTGGCGCGGGGTCTCGCGCGTGCCGTGGAACGGCGGGGCGCGACCATCTACGAACGGACCGAGGTGCTGAACTATCACGGTGGCGACCGGCCATGGTTCGAGACGACGCGCGGTCAGGTGCGGGCCCGGCGCGCCATCGTGCTGGCTGGAGAGGCCTATCTCTCCCGGTTGGACAAGACGCGGCGGCACGTGATCCCGATCACCTCCAATATCGTGCTGACCGAAGTGCTGCCGCCGTCGTTCTGGGAGTCGGTTGGCTGGAAGAACCGGGAAACGGTCGGCGGATTCGGCCCGACCGGGGCGTACATCCAGCGGACGAAGGATGACCGGATCGCCTTCGGGCCATACCGGGGCCGCTATCCATGGCTCTCCCGCATCTCGGATGCCTTCGAGCGGGATGAGGCGACGTTTGCCCACGCGCGTCGCGCGGCGGTGGTCTGGTTCCCCGAGTTGAAGGACTACGATTTCACCCGCTCCTGGGGCGGCGTGCTCGGTTCCCCGCGCGACCATCTGCCGACCATGGGGTTCAACCGCGCGACGAAGGTCGCCATGGCGTTCGGGTACACCGGTGAAGGCGTGGCGGCGGCGAATCTCTCCGGACAGGTGCTGGGAGACCTCATCACTGGCCGCGACACCGAACTGACCCACCTGCCGATGGCCAGCCACAAGCCGCAACCGTGGGAACCGGAGCCGCTGCGCTGGACAGGTGTGAATTACGTTCGCAAGAGTCACTACAAGCTGGACGAGGAGGCCGAGCGGACGGGAGCCTACCCGGAGCGAAAGACGCTCGCGCAGCGGCTGTACGACCGCTGAGCCACGAGGTGGCAGTGCGGCGATCGCGGGAAGGCAGGCTCGGGTCATCCGGCGCAGCCCCTGCCGAACTGCTGGAATGGCATGTCGCCGCCGGAGACCATCGCGGTGACGCCGCCGGGATTCTTCCCGGGAGCGCCGGCGGCATCCGGTGACGGCTCCTTGCGCCACCGCCGCCCCGGCGATTGACCGGGCGAGCGGGATGAGCAGCGCCGTGGCTGCCGCGGTGGCAGCGGTCATGCGGCGGTCGCAGATCGCCAGACCGGTTTCGCGCCAGCCAGCGCCGTGGCGACCCGTCGGGTGCGCGAGACCGCCGAACCAATGATTATCTTCTGATGCCCCCGCCGCCGTGCCGGTCTCGAAGGGATCTCCGAATGACGCCCCGCGATTACCGTTCCTTTTCGTTCTGGCTCGAGACCTGCGGCGATGACCTGACGCCGCGCCCGCCGCTGGATGGCTCGATCGACGTGGACGTCGCCATCCTCGGCGCGGGATATACCGGGTTGTGGACGGCATATCAGCTGTTGCAGCGGGAGCCCGGCCTGCGGGTCGCGCTCGTGGAGAGCGAAATCGCCGGGTTCGGCGCGTCCGGGCGCAACGGCGGCTGGTGCTACCCAGCGCTCGGGATCGGGCCATCGGAGTTGACCCGGCGCTATGGGCGCGATGTGGCCCGCGCCATGATGCTGGCGATCGAGGCAGCGGTGCACGAGGTGGACCGCGCCTGCGCCGCCAGCGGAATCGATGCCGAGATCGCGCGGGACGGCGGAATGGATATCGCGCGGGCCTCGTGGCAACTACCGAAGGTGATTGGAGCATACGAGGAGTACGAGGCGCTCGGGTTGGGGGATCACGTCGAGTTGCTGGATGCCGCGCGGACATTGGCGCGGGTTCCGGCAGCGGGGGCGCTCGCGTCGTTTCGCAAGAAGGAGGCGATCGCCATCCAGCCGGCGAAGCTGGCGCGCGGAGCGGCCCGCGCCGTCGAGCGGATGGGCGGCACGATCTTCGAGCAGACCCGTGTGCTCGATTACCGCGGCGGTGACCGGCCGGCGCTGGTGACGGACCGCGGCGAGGTTCGGGCAAGCCGGGCGGTGGTGCTGGCGGGGGAGGCCTACCTCGCGCGGCTGGAAAAGACGCGGCGGCACCTCATCCCGCTGACGTCCAACATGGTCTGCACCGAACCGCTGCCGGACTCCTTCTGGCGCGAGGCCGGGTGGGAGGGCCGCGAACTGGTCGGCGGATCCGGGTTGACCGGGGCGTACATCCAGAAGACCGCCGACGGCAGGATCGCCCTGGGGCCGTACCGGACGCGCTACCCGTTCAATTCGCAGATCACCGATGCGCTCGATCTCGATGAAGCGGTGTTCGCCCACGCCCGCCGCTGCGTGACCGCGTGGTTCCCGTTCCTGCGGGATGCCCGCTTCACGCACGCATGGGGAGGCGTGTTCGGGATGGCGCGGGACCAGATGCCGACGATGGGCTTCAATCCGCGGACGAAGATTGCGCTTGCCTGCGGCTACGGCGGCAGCGGCGTGGCGACGGCGATGCTCTCCGGTCAGGTGCTGGCCGATCTGATTACCGGGCAGCAGACCGCGCTGACGGAACTCCCGACGACGAGCCACAAGCCACGCGAGTGGGAACCGGAGCCGGTCCGCTGGGCGGGGGTGACCTACGTGCAGCAGAGCCACGTGAACATGCAGGAGAAGATCGATCGGACCGGGCGGGTTCCGTCGCGCAAGACCATCGCGCAGCGGTTCTACGACCGGTAGCGCGGGAGTTGCGGCGATTCCGGCCAGCAAGGTGACCGGGATCGCCCCCCATGCTGGCTCGTGGGACCGGGACAGCCGCGCAGCATCCGACCGTGGGCTTCCACGGGAAGCGGCACTTCATCCCCGCGGCCTGCCCTCGCGGTCAGGAATGACCGGGCGACCAGGAACCGGTTGCCGCCCGGAGGATGGCGCATCCTGACGACATGCCCGTTCAGATGGGAGTCTTGTGGTGGTTCACGCTGGCGTCGGGAACGATGCCGGCCAGATGCAGCATGACGAGTCGGAACCGCATCATGGCCGGCGATCCTTTCGCGCCGTTCCACGACGTCGTCCTCGCAGCGTATCGGCAGGCCCCCGCTGCGTGAACGCGCGATGTCCACGCGAATCCGCCATGCCGGGACATTGGCGCGGTTCAGACTCCTCCGGTGAGGCGGTCGACCGGGGCTGCAATCTGACTCTTGGTGGTGATGATGGCGGCGAGGGTGGTCATCGGCATCCGGACCTCGCGTGGGTAGGCCGTTCCCCACGAACTGAGGATGCGGACGAAGGATTCCTCGGTGCCGAGGGCGGCCTGGATGTCCGCAACGGTGGCAAGCCAGCGGAAGGACTTGATGCCGTGGCTACGGAGCGGTCCGCTGGTCTTGCCGTCCCGGACCAGCCACGCGCCGGTGTCGCGGAGGACGAGCAGCCCGGCGTCGATGTCCGTGCCGAGGTCCTTGGTGCCGGGAATCCTGTCGATGCGAAGGGCAGCGCGGTAGAGCGGGTCTCCTGCGTAGAGTTGGCGGTTGAAGAGGGCAGCCGCGCGGCTGACGGCGAACCCAACGCAACCGAACGTGTTTCCCTGATCGTAGAGCGCCCACGCGCCGGTGACATCGGGCATGGTGGGCGGCCGGAACACGACCGCGTGGCGCGCCCGCACGGTTCCCCAGTTGCTGCCCAACCCGATCCACATGGCGCCTTGCTTCTGGATCGGGTAATCGAATCCGGTGTACCAGTCGAACCCGGCGACGACCGGGCCGGGACTGGTGACCGCCGCGCTCGTGACCTCGCCGCCGTCGTTCATCCACGAGGAGTCGGTGGGCTGGATGTAGCCGGTGGGCAGGGCGCGGCCGGGCCAGATGTCGCCATCGCGGAGCAGGGGCTCCCGGCGGGATTGTCCGCGGTACGGGAGCGCCTGGTTTGCCGCCTCGCCGGGACGTCTTGCGAATACCTGCGCCAGCCCTCCGGCCACGCCGCCGAGAAGGATGGAACGGCGGTTCGGGCCGCGCAGGCGCGCGCCCCGTACCACCTCGACACCAGCAGGCGGGGCCGCATCGTCATGCTCGGCGGAATCGAACGTACCGTCGTACATACGCGATGGTTCCCTCTGCGGCACGCACGCAAAACGCTCGTCCGGTCAGTCCGGATCGAGTGTACGGACACTCTCCTAGTGTACCAGACGTCTGGCGCGGCCAACCCGTTCCGAGCGCCGTTGGCACGGGATTGTCCGCAGATGCCGAATGGCTGCCGCCAGATGGCTGGTCGCGGCGCGCACGCGCCTGCGCGACAATGCCCGAGGAAACTGGCGACGAGGAAAGGTACAGGATGATGGTCGCAACCGAGGCGCTTTGGCGGCTTTCCGCGAGCGAGATGCTGGCGGGATTTCGCCGGCGTTCGTTCTCTCCGGTGGAGGTCATGGCGGCGGTCATCGGCCGCGCGGAGGCGGTCGAGCCGGAAATCAACGCCTTTACCTGGACCTTTTTCGACGAGGCGATGGAGCAGGCCCGCGCCGCCGAGGCGCGCTACCTCGGCCGGGGCGATGCGCCCCGCGCCTTCGAGGGATTGCCGGTCGCGATCAAGGAGGAGATGGACGTCGCGGGCAAGCCGAACACGCTGTGCTCGCTGGCTTTCGCCGACCAGGTGGCGGAGGAGACGCACCCGGTCGCGCGGCGCATGATGGCGGCGGGAGGCATCGTTCACGCCAAGAGCGCGATGCCGGAGTTCGCCTGCGCGGGGTTCACGTGGTCGCGCCAGTCCGGGGTGACGCGCAACCCGTGGAACACGGCGTTTGACGTGGGCGGGTCCTCCGGCGGAGCGGGGGCATCGCTGGCGGCGGGGACGACGGCGCTGGCCAACGGATCGGACATCGGGGGGAGCATCCGGATTCCGGCGTCGTGCTGCGGAGTCGTCGGGTTGAAACCCTCCTTCGGGCGATGGCCGCAGATGCCGCCGTTCAACCTCGACCATTTCAGCCACGAGGGGCCGATGGCGCGGACCGTCGAGGATTGCGCGCTCTTTTATCAGACGATCGCGGGGGCCGATCCGTCGGATATCGGCAGCCTGCGCTTCGCGGCGGAGATTCCGGAGCGGTTCGGCGACGTGCGTGGATGGAAGATCGCGTTGTCGATGGAGCTTGGCGGGTGGGACCCGGACGACGAGGTTCGCGCCAACACGCTCGCCGCCGCGCAGGCGTTTCGCGACGCGGGGGCGACGGTGGAGGAGGTGGCGGTCGGTTTCACCCGCGACCAGGTGATCGAGGCGTCGGGCATCCACTACGGCGCGATCTTCGGTTCGTGGATCGCTGAGATCGCCGAGGAGCACGCGGCCCTGCTGACGCCCTATGCGCTGGACTTCGCCCGCCTCGTGACGAGCGCGCAGGAGCCGGGGGCGTTCCTGCGCGGGCTGATGATCGAGGGCGAGATCGCCGCGGCGGTGGGCGCGCTGCTGGAGGAGCACCGGCTGCTGCTGTGCCCGACGCTCGCCATTCCCGCGCTCCCGGCGGGGGAAGCCGGACTGGCCGATCCTCGGGCGACCGGATGGCGCGCGGAGGCCCTGCCCGGCTCGGATCATCTGATGACGATGCCGTTCAACATCTGCAGCCGCTGCCCGGTCGTCAACGTGCCGTCGGGCCGCTCCCGCGACGGGGTTCCGACCGGGTTGCAGATCGTCGGCCGAACGTTCCGGGATGCGGACGTGCTGAACGGCGCCGGGGTGCTGTCCGGGATCATCGGCAATGGCATCGCCGGCTGACCCGTGCTGCCTGGAGGCCGACCGCCGACGGCTATTGGCTCCCCTGGACCTCGTTCTGGAGCAGGTCGATGCGGCGGGCATAGCTGTCGGATGTGATGGCCAATGGAGGATCGAACGGCTGGGAAAGGCCGAGCACCAGCACCAGCATCAGCGCGATCAGGCCAGCGAAGCAGACAATCATCAGCAGGTGCAGTGCTCCATTCTCCACCGCCAGCAGGTAGGTGAACGCGACCGAGACGATCGCGCCCGCGATCAGCGCGATCCACATCAGCGTGGGCATGGAGGAGGTGCTGGCGACGATGCGGTCGCCGCGAGCGTCGTCGAGGTCGTCCAGTTCGGCGAGCGCGGCATCGGCGATGGCGTCGGCTTCGGGGGAGTCACCGGGGAGCGCGGTCACGATGCGGTACAGGCTGGTGAGCGCGGCGCCGGCCTCGGGGCTGGCTCCGCCCGGGCCGGCCATGACCGGCCACTCCTGTTCGACGACGGTTTTGCCGTACGCAATGGAGGCCTGCTGGACGCGCATCCGGTCGTCCGCAGGGAGCCCATCCGCCAACCGGGCGATGCTGACGAGCGAATCGACCTCGCGCGCGATGGCGTTCTCCGCATCGTCATAGGCCTGCCAGGCGGCCACGACGACCTGCCCGAGGATGACGCCGTAGATGACGCCGAACGTGGCGAAAATGGCCGCGGCTGATGGGATCGCGTCAGTCAGCGAACTGGGCGTCAGCGTGCGCCGTGACAGCCACCCGCCGACTCCTGCGAGGACCGCGGAGAGGGTCACGATCGCGACAACGATGATCCATCCGTTCATCCGCCTGCTCCGGAGTGTCCCGCGTCGTCCCTGCATCAGGCACATCATCGCACCGTCGGGGCGGGACGGGGTATCCTCCACAGCTGACAGACCGTGCGTGCCCGCCGCTCCATCATGCCCAGGAGGCCCAAGTGTCGACCGTTCAGGCCCCGGCCGAACCTGCCGCCGATCGCAGGGAACCGCACATCCTCATCGAGGGAGGCGCGCCGCTGCGGGGCGTGGTCACCATCGGCGGCGCGAAGAACGCCGCGCTGCCCGCGCTGGCCGCGACGCTGCTGACCGGCGACGAATGCACCCTCAACAACGTGCCGGACCTCGCCGACATCCGCACGATGTGCAGCCTGCTGCAGTCGCTGGGCGCGGAGGTCGAGTTCGACGCTCCGGCGCGGCGGGTGCGGGTGCGCGCGGCGAAGATCGACCGCACGGACGCCCCGGCCGAGATCGTCCGCAAGATGCGGGCGAGCTTCCTGGTGGGCGGCCCGCTGCTGGCCCGCTTCGGCGAGATGAGCGCCAGCACTCCGGGAGGTTGCCAGCTCGGCGCGCGCCCGGTGGATGTCGACGTGCGCGGCTTCCGCCAGATGGGCGCGGAGGTCATCTTCGACGCCGAGGGCCGCAGCATCGTCGCCCGCAGCCCGAAACTGCGCGGCGCGCGCATTTACATGGACTACCCGAGCCATACCGGCACCGAAAATCTCCTTATGGCGGCCACGCTGGCGAACGGCACGACCCGGATCGTCAATGCCTCCTGCGAGCCGGAGATCGTCTTCATCGGCAACATGCTGAACCGCATGGGCGCCCGCATCTCCGGGCTCGGCTCGCCGATCGTGACGGTGGAGGGCGTCGACCGCCTGCACGGGCTGGCCGAGACGATCCTGCCGGACCGGCTGGAGGCGGGGACCTTCGCGATCGGCGCGGCGATGACCCGCGGCGAGGTGGAGCTTCGCAACGTCCGCGCGGACGACATGCTGCCGGTGACGAGCAAGCTCCGCGAGGCCGGGGCGCAGGTCTGGACCGACGAGGACCGGATGCTGGTTCGCGCCAGTGGGGAGTTGCGGGCGGTCGAGGTGCAGACGCTGCCCTACCCCGGTTTCCCGACCGACCTGCAGGCCGCGTTCGCCGCGCTGATGACCCAGGCGACCGGGACCTCCACCCTTGTCGAGCGCGTCTTCGAGGACCGGCTCCGCTACACCGACCAGTTGCGCGCGCTCGGCGCGGACATCCGGGTGGAGCGTTCGGCGCCGCTGGACGCGTCCGGCGCCCCGATCGCGGGGATCGTCCGCTACGGCAACCGCGCCGAGATCACCGGCCCGACCCGCCTGACGGGCGCGTCGGTGAAGTGCCTCGACATCCGCGCAGGCGCGGGCGTCGTGCTGGCCGGCCTGGTGGCGGACGGCGAGACCCGCGTGGGCGACATCTTCCACCTCGCCCGCGGCTACGAGCAGTTCACCGGGAAACTGACCGCCCTCGGCGCGAGCGTCCGCGAGATGGCGGGATAGCTGCGGCAGGCGTTGGGTATCGGGCGTTGGGTATCGGCTATCGGGCAACAACGCCGGTGACCGGCTCCCGATACCCGATACCCAACGCCCGATACTCGCGCCGGAGGCGCCGTGAACACGTCATTCGCCCAGTTGTCCGAATGGCAGGGGTTCTACGCGGCGACGGCCGGGGTGTCGGCCACGCTGGTGGGGCTGCTGTTCGTGGGGCTGTCGCTGAACCCGTCGATCATGGCGGACCGCAGCCCGGCGGGGATGCGGGCCTGGGCGGGGCAGACGTTCCACAGCTTCCTGATGGTGCTGACGATCTCGCTGGTGGCGCTGATCCCCGATCCGGGGCCGGCGGGATTCGGCATCCCGATCGCGCTGATCGCCGCCATGGGGATGCTGCGCCTCATCACGGACGCCCTCGCCGCCTATCGGGACCCGGACCCGCAATGGCACGGCCGGCAGTCCATTTTCCGCTTCGCGGTTCCGCTCGCCGGTCACGCCACCGCGCTCTGGGTCGGCCTGGAGACGATGTTCGGGAACGGCGACTCGGTCGGCTGGTTGGTGATGTCCATCTTCCTGCTGATGATGAACGCGACGGCGAACTGCTGGGACCTGCTGAAGGAGATGATGCTTCTCGGATCAGTGACGGAGCGGGATGCGCACGTTGGGACTGCGTTTGCGCCCGCGCGCGCTTCCGGTTGCCTGTGTCGGTGTTGTGCGTGTGAGAGCGTGTGTG
>CAIPGK010000688.1 GCA_903864575.1 uncultured Chloroflexota bacterium | reverse complement strand
CGGCCATCCGGACGGCGCGGGCCTGCGGAACCGAGCCGGTGGAGGCCTGTCTTCGCGCATCGGGCGGGGCCCGGGTCTTCAGCGGCCGTATCGTTGACGTGCAGCGCAGGACCGAGCGTGGCTGGGCGCTCGGCGAAACGCGCATCGCCGGGGTGGATGAGTTTGCGGGCCGGGACATGACCGTCCGCTTCCAGAACGAGCACCTGGTGGCGATGGAAGATGGGGAGGTGCTGGTCTCGGTGCCGGACCTGATCGCGATTCTCGATACCGAGCGGGGCGACCCGATCACCACCGAGAACCTTCGCTATGGCTTCCGGGTCACCGTCATCGGCATTCCGTGCCACCCATTGTGGCGAACGCCGGAAGGCGTCGCGCTCGGCGGCCCACGCCACTTCGGGTATGACATCGACTTCCGGCCGGTGGAGGAGCGGTTCGCCATTGCCGCCGGGTAGCGTGAATCGCGTCCGCGAGGGATTGCCACGCCAGCCGGCGAATCGCGCGGTGGCGGGTATTGGCCGCGCATGAGACCGAGCGAGCCGGTCAGATCGGCGCCCGCATCCGACCGCCGCGCGCGCCGGTGGGCATCGCGAGAGATGCCGCCGGAGCATCGATGGCAGCGCCGGTCCGGGACCCCTCGTTCGGTGGCTCATTTTCCGTATTCACGTGGGCTGATCGGCACTCTATGCTCGGCCCAGTGAGTGCTGGCCTGATCCGATGGGAACGCGGATGTCCGAGACGGCGGGGGAGCGGCCGATCCGAACCCGGGACGCGGTCGGGATGCGGGGTGTTTCGGGATACGGGAGGAACCAGAACGGTGAACCGGCGCCACCTGCGCCAGGTCCATGCGTGACGGGGCGATCGTTGGGGTAGGGAATGCGGAATCAGGGGTGGATGTTTTCACAATCCGGCCGGAGGATCGCCTCGGCGGTGCTGGCGTTGGCGGCGCTGCTGGCGCTGGCCGCGGCATTCGGGCCGCAGGCGGATGCGCTTCTCGCCGCGATCCGGGGCGGTCAGCCCGCGGCGCTGGCCGCGGCGACCGGGAGCACGCAGGAGTGCGATCCTGCCTGGCGGGTGGTCGTCAAGGGGGTTGAGATCTGCTCCCACGGCCCGGACCCGGCGCCGCCGGGATTCAGCCGCTCGCTGCCGGTGCAGCCGCTCCCGGAGCGGAGGACCGCGCGCGTGTTGAGCGCCACCCCCTGGTGCGATGGCGACGGCGTCTCCGGCCGGCGCGTGCAGGTGCTCTACGTTCGCGAGGCGAGCGCGGCCAGCAACTACGCCACGTTCCTCAATTCGTTCCGCACCTGGGCCGCGGAGATGGACGCGATCTACTCGAACAATGCGCTGATGACCGGCCCGGACCGCCACGTGCGCTTCGTGACCGGGACCGGTTGCGACATCTCGGTGCCCGAGGTGATCGTTCCCGACGGCGCGCTGGCGGGCTGGTCCAGTTGGGTCAATGCCGTCTCCGCGCTGGGGTACAACAGCAACAGCCGCAAGTATCTCGCCTTCGCCGACGCCTACGTGTACTGCGGGGTCGGCTCGTTCTACGGTGACGAGCAGACCTCCGCCGCCAATGCGTCCAATACCTATGGCGGCTACGCCCGGGTCGATCGCGGGTGCTGGTCGGCGATGGTCGCCGCCCACGAGATCGGGCACAACCTGGGGGCGGTGAACTACTCCGCGCCCCACACCTCCGGTGGCGGGCACTGCATCGATGAATACGACATCATGTGCTACACCGACTCCCCCAGCTACCCGCGGATGATCTTCACCTGCAACAACTCCGCGCTGGATGACATCCTCTTCGACTGCAACCACGACGATTACTACAACACCGCTCCCTTGCCGGGGTCCTACCTGACAACCCACTGGAACGTGGCGGACAACGATTTCCTCATCAAGCCCACGCCGGACGGCACCACCACCCCGCAGCCGACCGCGACGCTTTTCCCGACCGCGATCCCGCCGACGGTCGCTCCGCCGCCTGCCAACGATGTCCCGGCAGGCGCGAAGACGGTGTCCGGCGCCACCTGGTCGGACTCGATGTCCATCGTGGGAGCGACGAAGAGCGGATCGGACCCCGCGCTGTCGTGCATCGGCAAGCAGGGCGATGCGTCGCTCTGGTACAAGCTCACGCCCGGATCAAACGCGAGCGTGACGGTGACCACCGCCGGATCGAGCTACGACACCGTGCTCGGCATCTACTCCGGGGCGAACGGGACGACTCCCGAGGTGGCCTGTCACGATGACGTCAACTACACCGGGGGCGACCCGACCTCGACGGTGACCTTCTCCGCGGCCAACGGTACGACCTACTGGATCCTTGCCGCGGCCTATCCCCCGACCACTTCCGGCACGCTCCGGGTCAATGTTTCCGTGGTTGGCGCAGCGACGGCAACGCCGGTTCCGCCGACCGCCACCGCGACGGCTACTGCGACACGCACACCAACGCCGGTTCCGCCGACCGCTACGGCCACGGCCATCCCGCCGACGGCGACCGCAACCGCGACCGCGACCGCGACGGCGACGCGCACGCCGACACCGATTCCGCCGACTGCGACCGCAACCGCAACCGCAACCGCGACGGCGACGCGCACGCCGACACCGATTCCGCCGACCGCGACGGCGACCGCGACGCCGATTCCGCCGACCGCAACTGCGACGGCGACGGCGACCGCGACGGCGACCGCGACCGCGACGGCGACCCCGACCGCTGCGCCGGGCGTCACGGTGACCCCGGCGGCGACCAGCACGCCGATCGCCCCGCCGACGGCGACGGCGCGGCCGGACACGACCGCTCCCGAAGTGCGCGTGACCTCGCCAACGAATGGCGCGCGGCAACAGATCAACTCCGTGCAGGTTTCCACGACCGATAACCAGAGCGGGGTTGCCCGCGTCGACGTGTACACCTGCACCGGGTCCACTTGCGCCCCGGCGAGTGGACGGCTCGTGGGAACGGACACCACCCGGCCCTTTGTCGTTCCGGTGTCGCCGGCGCTGCGGACAGGGACGGTGCGGTTCATGGCCCGTGCGACTGACAACGCCGGGAACGTGGGAACCTCGCCGATCGTGACGGTCTCGCTGGGCAGGAGCCGCGCGGCGTCCTGCACCGACGCACCGCGGGCCGCGGCGGAGGTCAAAGCGCGCGCGCAGGGCAAGGATCAGGGGCATCATCGCGATGGAGGCCGGAACGGCGGCAAGACGCGCGATCACCAGCGCCAGCACCGCGAGCGGGCAGACGGCGCAACCTCGCCGGAGCGCGCGGCGAGTCTGTGCCGAAAGGTGACGGGAGCGAGCGGGAAGCGGAAGTAGGTCCCGCGGTTGGAAGGTTCTCCGGGCCATCGGGCGGTCGACATTCGTCGGCCGCCCGATGGCTGTTGCGTGATGGACGGCGCGCGATCGGGAGCGCATCGCCGCGGGGGGCGACTGGCGGGCTGGCGGGCTGGCGAGAAGCGCCGGTAACGTTCCTATGCCACACTCATCGAAACGGGCACACGGTGGGTGGTTGACGGCAATCCGGGTGGAGTACGGTGATGGAAAGCGGACGATTCGACTCGCTCTCGCGCGCTATCGGGCGCGGGGCGACCCGGCGCCAGGGTCTTGGCGCAGCCCTGTGGGCGCTGTTCGGCATTGGCGCTGGCGCTGCGTCGGCGGAAGGCGGGGAGGGCGCTGCCGCTGAATCCGGCGGCGCCGGGGCGGCCGGGTGCGCGAAGCACCGCGAGTGCGCCACGAAGTACTGCGCCGGCGGCGCCTGCCGCTGCAAGCCGAACGCGATGGCCTGCGCGAAAGGCAGGCAGTGCTGCAGCGGTTCGTGCGTCGATGGCCGCTGCGACGGCGGCTGCGAGGCCGCGGGCGGTCATTGCGAGGAGCAGTTCAACTGCTGCACCGGGATGATCTGCCGGAAGGGCGTGTGCGCCCGGAGCGCGTCCGCGACCTGCACGAAGGCGACCTGCTCCGGTTGCTGCGATGGGACAACCTGCCGCGCCGGGTCCGATCCGGGCGCATGCGGCACGGAGGGCAGGACCTGCGCGGTTTGCTCGGGGAACCGGCCCGCCTGCCGGGATGGCGTGTGCGCCCCCTGCACTGCTGACGACCAGTGCAGCAGTTCTGCGCCGGTCTGCGAGAAGGGCCGTTGCGTCGAGTGTCGTGGGGCGACCCGCTGCGAGGCCGATGACGAGGGGTGCATCGCCGCGGTCTGCACCTGCGGGTCGAACGTGACCTGCAATGGCCCGACGTCGCTCTGCTGCGGGGTGCTTGGAGCGGTGACTCCGGTGGTCGCGCCGGGATACCGGCTGCAGATGTCCGAGCTGCGGTGGGCGCCCGGCTCGAGTTCCGCCGCGCACTCCCACCCGATCGCCCAGATCGCCTGCGTCCAGTCCGGTGCGCTGGGGATGACGCTCCAGCAGGGCACGGCGACCGTCACCCGCGGCGGGAGCGACCCATGGCCGGCGAGTTCGGAGACGATCCCGCTCAACACCGAGGTGATCATCGGCCCGCGCGACTGCATCGCCTACGACGAGTTCGATGTGCCGACCATTCACACGGTGTGGAATGCCAGCTCCGGGGAGACGATTCTCTGGATGTCCGACCTGGTCGACATCGGCCCGCGCTACACGACAATGGCCTGAACCTGAGCGGGGGAAGAGCCGCCAGCCGCGCCTCGAGACGGGCGATGGCGGCGCGCTGCTCCCGCACGTCCCGCGAGAGCTCCTGAACGGCCTCGATGAGTGGGGCGATGAATTCGTCGTAGCCGAGGGTGAGCACGTCGCCGCCGCCGGCGACGGCGTGATCCTGAAAACCGCCGAAGTCCCACTGCTGGCGCTGGTTGGCCCGGTGGGTCCGGTGGTGCGTGCGCCGGATGCGCCGGTCGCGCCGCTGACGGTGGCCGCGCCGGTTGGTCCGGTGAGCGCGACGGCTGAGGTCCCTTGCGGGCCGGTCGGGCTGGTGACGTTCGGGCCAGAACGTGAGGAGAAGTTGAAGCTGCCGCTCGTCACGACTGGTTCCGGGCCCGGGAGACGGATCCGTGACGCGACATTCGCGCTGGAGATGGCGCGCCCGGCAGTCGGTGAGGACGACAGGGCGCGCAATGTCTGGCGCGGCGGGAAATCCGTCAGCCGCGGGAGGAGTGGACCATCGCGATGGCGGCGAGGGTGAGCATGGCGACGGCGGCGTCGCGGTCTTCGGAGGTGAGCGCCGGGCGGTCGGGATCGGGGAGGCCGGCGAAGAGACCGAGGGTGCGCCCGGAGAGGCGGATCGGTCGGGTGATGACTTGCGGACCAGCCTCCTGGAAGGAGAGCCAGTCGCGCTCGGCGCCGGTGGTGGCGCGGACCTCGAAGGCATCGCCGCCGGGAATCCAGCCGATGACCGCGGCATCCTTGCAATGGAGCGTCGCGGCGAGAACGGCGAGGATGTCCGGCAAGGTGTCTGCGGCGAGCGGCGACCGGCCGAGGCCGGCGAGCAAGGGGAGGAGGCGCTCGAAGGAGCGGGCCGCGACGAGGTTGCCGGCGTCGGCGGGAAGAATGGCGACGGGCCGGACGGCGAGGTCCGGCGTGCGGGCGGTGTACTTCTTTGGCCGCCGCTCGACCATCGGCTCCCACGCGGCGAGATCGCCCTCCCGGATGAGCGCCTGCCTGCCGAGGCGGGTGCTGGCGAGTTTGCCGGTGCGCACGGCGCGTGAAGCGGTGTGATAGGAGACGCCCTTCAGCCGGGCCGCCTCCGCCATCGTGTAGACCGCTTCGTCCTTCGGTGCTGGCGCCTGCACGTGTCGCTCCTCCGCCGAATTCCGGCCACTCCGCGAACCGGACGATGTCGATGTCGATGTCGATGCCGAATGCGAGCCGATGCCCGTCGTTCCGTTCAATCTTCCGAGTTTACCGGATTTCACGGTATCCGTCGGCAGCAAGTGCGGCAATCGGCGCTTGACACCACGGTGGATGGCCCCGGATCGCTGACGATGCGCTCGCATGTGGCCGCCCCGGCCGGGGGAGCAGGGAGCGGCGGATTCGGGACGGGCGGTTGATGCCAGTTCTCCATCTTTGCGGATAACCTTTATTGTGCGCAATAGTCGGGAATCCTGAGCCGACTCAATGCAGTGGCCTTGCTTGGGGCGAATTCGCTCCACGAGCGTCGTTTGTGGGTGCTGCAGGGGGTCTCTGTTGCGCAATTGACAGGTTTTGCGCGCGATGTGCCGATGTGCTGCCCGTGCACGCGCGGGAGGACACGCCGCGGCGCGGGTGCGGCCGGTTCGGCGGTGCGGCGTCAACGCTTCATTGACGGCTGCTGCCCGATCGCCGCTGCCGGGAGTTCGCGCCGCGCGCGAGTCCCGCAGGCGCGGCTGGCGCTGAAGGAACCCCCGATGCCATCCTCCCCTCCCCTTCCCCATCGGAGCGGATTCAGGGCCGGACCTGTTTGGCGATGCGGTCGAGAGCGCGCTTCATGCGGAGCCGCTCCGCGTCGTTGAGTTCGGAGAGGTCGGCGCGGGCCGCCGTCTTTTCGATGCTCCGGGCGAATTCCTCGAGGATTCGCAGCATGTCGAGCGCAGTCTCCCGCGGGGTCTGGGTGCGAAAGGTCGTGTGGATGACGCGAATCGGTCCCCGCTCCGACGTGGTGTCCGGGCCGCTCCCGCCGCTGGTGGGAGCGGCCAGTCCTGCTTCCTGCGCTTCGGCGCGCCGCGCGATCTCGGCGAATCCGCGGTCGCTGTAGGCCGGGGCGGCGCCAGACTCGGCGATCGAGGCAAGGCGCGGGGTGGCCGGGTTCCGCTCCGGGTCTGCAGGCGCGGCGTCGTTGGGCGCCTGCGCTGAGAGCGGCACCTCGTGGACGATCTGACCCTGCGCGGTCACTGGCGGCTCGGCCCGGTGAGCGAGCGCCAGCTTGAGCGACTTGAGATCCTTGGCCACCAGCCTGCCGGCGATGATGCCCTCGGCGATGGCGCCGAGCTCTGCCTCGTCGAGCACGTGGTGGAGATTGAGGAAGGCGTTGGCGGTGGTCAGGTCGATCTCGCCAGCCTGCGCGGCGAGGCGCACCGGCGAGTCATCGGCGAGGCGCAGCAGGTCGAGACGGTTGGCGACGTAGCCGCGGCTCTTGCCGGTGTAGAGCGCGATGTCGCGGATGGGTAGGCCCATCGTGTCGCGCATCTGCTGGAAGGCGACGGCCTCCTCCCATGGGGTCAGTTTCACCTGCGTCTGATTTTCCATGTAGGCGATGAGGGCCATCTCCTCATCGCCCCGATCGACGACGCTGACCGGGATGGTGCGCTCGTTGGCGAGGGAAGCGGCCTGCCAGCGGCGATGTCCATAGGTGATCTGGAGCGGCCCCTCGGGGTTGGCAGGATTGCGGCGGGCCTCGATCGCGCCCATGAATCCATACGTCCTGATGGAATCGCGCAGGCGCATCAGTTCGGCCTGGTCGATCTCCTGACGGGGCTGCCACGGGTTGGGTTCGAGATGATGGATGGGGATCCGCTCCACCTTGCCGGTGGAACGCGTGAACTTCGCCGGCTTGCCCAGCGGCGACAGCCTTTCGGCGGCGGTCATGATGCTCTCCGTTTCCTGCTGGCAGCCCGTCGGACCCATGTGTACCAGTTGGCATGACAGCGCGTCAACGGCCTGCGCTCGCCGTTCGCCGCGAGATCCGGCGCATGGCGCGAGAGTGTCCTTCGGAAGGACAGGCTGGCGCGCTGCTCGAGGGTTCCCCTCCCCTCCCCTCGCTCGTCGCCCATGAGCCTTCGCGGCGCGCGAGCCGGTTGGTGCGCGGAGGCGTTCGGACGTGGCAGACTGGGCGGTCAGGAACGGTTGCACGCATCATCAGGAGGACGGCGTCGTGCGGCTCCGGTACGCCATCATCGCGATTGTGCTGCTTCTGGTGGCCGGGGGCTCTCCCCTCCCCTCGCTGGCCTCGAACGCCGGACGCGCCCGGGACGGTATCGACGTCCGGCTCGTACGATACAACCCGGACGCCGGGGTGGTTACGGTGAAAATGCACTGGAACGCGCGGGAACTCCGGGAGTCGGGCTACGACGAAGGCCACCTCGTCGTGCTTGGGCGCGGTCGCGAACGGGATGTTCTCGTGCGCGATGAGGTTGTCGCGCTCGCGCGGCGCACCCGCACCCGGCACCGGATCCGGTTGACAGAGACCGAGCAGACCCTGCTGGGCGGCAGGACGGTGCTTGTGGCGGCGACGCACAAACACCGCGATGGTGGCGGCCTCTATGACAGCGCGTGGTATGACCGCGGCGCGGCGGGGGCATCGGGACTGGCGACATCGGCAGGCGGGCAGTCCAGTTGCGGGCAGATCGCGGCTGGAGCGGATCTTTCGGGTTGCGACCTGGCGGGCGCGAATCTCTCGTCCGCGGACATTTCCAATGCCAACCTGTCCAATGCCAACCTGTCCAACGCCAACCTGTTCGTGGCGAACGGCGCAAAGGCGACCCTGACTGGAGCGAACCTGACTGGAGCGAACCTGACCGGCGCAATTCTCGACAGCGCGACCCTTGCCGGGGTGTTCGCGAGCGGCGCGATCCTGACCTACGCGGAACTGAACGCCACGATCATGACCGGCGCGATGCTGCAGGACGCCAACCTCTCCTTTGCGTATCTGACCGACGCCCATCTCTCCAACGCCAACCTGACCGGCGCATCGCTGGCTGGCGCGACCCTGCTCGGCACGAACTTCTTCGAAGCGGTGCTGCTCGACGCCGACCTGACCGGGGCGGACACTGGCGACGCCATCTTCTGCGACACGGTCATGCCCGATGGAACCGTCAACTACTACAACTGCTAGTCCGCTGCTGCTAGTCCGCTGCGGCGCGGTGTGGCCGCCCTGCGCATTGCGGATAATTCAGACCCATACGCCAATCCGGCAGGCATGGGACCGCGATGGTCTGGCGCTCCGGGAGATGTGCGTGGTGGATCGCTGAGCCGGTTTCCGGTGGCGCTCCGAAGGCAGGATGCGAGCGTCATCAATCGCGCGGTTCCGGGTACGACCGTGCCAGCCGCGACGATCACGACCGCGAGGCTTGTCCTTCCGAAGGACAGGCCCTGGTCCGTCCCGGTTGCTGGCGGGCGCTCCTGGCCTGCTCGCTCCGTGCCCAGCCAGGGGGGCCGGACATCCCTCCCCGGGTCGTGTCGCCCGTTGCCGGTGCGGGGTGAGCGGGCGCGGCCACATGCCGGAGGAGCCACGTAGTTTGCGGATAACACGCGGATCACCAGAAGCTTCGGGACGTGGGCCGTGCGCACGAGAGTTGTCCTTCGGAAGGACATCGATGCGTGCTTCACGGGAGCCGTCGCGCAACCGGTCATGAGGGAACGGCAGCGGATGTCCGAATCGACGATGCCAAAGGACATATCCCCGAGTGATTCCAGAGAGCGCATGCGGTCAACGGAAAGCGCACGTTCCAGGGATCGGCTGTTCCCGGTGGGACCGGGCGTGGCGCCCAGGCAGTGCCGGGTGTCAGACCCGAACGAGGATTCCTCGTGGTATCCTCCTGTCCGGTGTGTACGGACGGATCGCGGCGAGCAGCAGGGCCGCGGGAGGGCGCGATGGCGATCTACGACCGGCTCGGACGCAACGCGCGGCTTGAGTGGTTGCGGGCCGACGCATTGCAGCGTCCCGGCAATTACCAGCGCCGGGTTCGCCGGGACAAGGTCGAGGCGATCATGAATGCGTTCGACCCGGATGGCCTGGCGGTCTTTGCCGTCTCGCGTCGCGATGATGGCGGCGATTACGTGATGGACGGCCAGCACCGGCTGGAGGCGGTTCTCGGGCTGGGCATGGGCCACCGGCTCCTGCTCTGTGTCGTCTACGAGGGGCTGGCGATCGAGGACGAGGAGCGCATGTTCGTCCTGATCAACCGGGAGCGCCTCGCGCTGTCACGCCAGGAATCCTTTGCGGTGCGCAGCCGCAGGGAGGATGTGGTTGCCGAAACGATCGCCGATGTGCTGGGCGAGTTCGGGGTGAAGCTCGTCTCCGGCCCGCGCACCGGACCATTCGAGGTGAGCGCGCTCGGAGCGCTCGAGGAGATCGACCGGCGCGCCGGGGAGCGGGGGCTGCGGATGGTCGTCGGGCTGCTTGCGGCGGCGTGGGGACGGCATGAGGGCGGCCTTCGCGGCGACTACCTGCTCTCGGTGTTGCGAGTGCTGCTCGAGGGCGCAGATCCGAAGAAGCTGGAGTCGGCGCTCGCCGCCCGCACGCCGCGGGAAATCGACGCGATGGCGATGGCGCGGCAAAAGCGGCCCGGTTCTCGCGGGACCACGGCCTACGTCCAGACGATGAGGGACCTGCTCGCCGAACAGGGGGATTCTCGCGCGGCCTGAGCCAGCGGTGTCCCAGGCCTCTGGGTCTTCTTGGTGAGTTGTTGTTTTGTCTTTATGGGATATGTTGCGCTGATG
>CAIPGK010000687.1 GCA_903864575.1 uncultured Chloroflexota bacterium | reverse complement strand
CATCATGTCCTGATGCGTCTGGTGCTCCCGCTTGCTGCCTACGCGATCATGATCCTGGTCGGAATCGACGTGCTGCGCGGAGACGCGAAAGCGGTGGACCACCTCGTCTGGGCCGTTTTTCTGATGGTCGCTGGCGGCGCGATGACGGCCTGGGCGCTGCTCTCGGAACTCGGCGCACTGCGAGATGGGCCAGGCTGACGGTCAACGCCGTCCACCCGGGTGGACTCCCCGCGTGAGACGTCCGACCACGTCCCCACCTCTACACTTGGGCAAGGAAGGATGACGCCATGGATGCGCCGCTGACGGTGATTGCGACCGCCCCAAATGAAATCGTCGCCCGGCTTTGGGCGGAGGCGCTCGCCTCCGAGGGCATCCGGTCCCTCCTGCGGCCCCTCGGCCCCGGCTACGGCGCATGGGCCTCCGCCGCAACGCTGGAGCACCAGCTTGCCGTCCTCCAGCCCGACGCGGATCGTGCGCGCGACGTGCTCGCCGCATTCGATGACGACGGCGTCATCTGACAGCGACTCACGAGTCCAGCCCGTCCAGCTGGCGCCTCCCCCGGTCATGCCCCCGCGTCCGCATCCCCCTTCGGCTGCGACCCCGGCGCTGGCATGGACTGGGCAAGAAAGAACCACATCATGTCCAACCCACCGGGGGATGCCCCTGCTTCGGTGAGCATCACCGCCGCCTCGCTCCGGTGCTGGGTGGCGTGATTGGCGATGTGCAGCAGGTACTGCCAGAGTTCCTGTCCGAACGTTATCCCCTGCATCTCCGTCTGGTACGTGCGCTGCACGTCATCATCGACAAGCCCGTCCAGAAAATCATCCATCGCGACATCGACCTCATCCCACACGGCAAGCAGGGATGCCACATCCGGGAAATCCTCCGGCGACAGCGACAGCGCATAGGCCTCTTCCAGCGACAGCGACCCGTCGAGCCAGGCCACCCAGGCGCGCTGGCTTGCGACCAGATGGACGAGCGTCTCACGCAGCGTCCGTCCTTGCCCGATCCCCAGCGTGGCCCACGCGTCGCCCTCGAGCCCAACCGCCGCGAACAGCACCTGCCGGGTCGCCCAGCTGTTATAGCCATAGAGCGCTCGCATCATATCGGCGTTCATCGTGTCCGCTCCTCCCCCGCATCCGGCGACGGCCCGAACTCGTCGCAACCCGGCTCATCCTGCCCCACGGGCAGGTCATCGCGCCATCAACGATTGCCGCTGGGCCACGAGATCTCATGACCTGGCCCATGGCGGGGAATCTCCAGGGAAAGCACTCGCCCCGCCTCGTCAAGCGTGACTTCCGCCATCACCTCCGCGCTCCGCGACAATCCCGCGCCCATGCTGACCGTCAGGTGGAAGGGGTCCGATGTCCCCGGTTCGACCAGATCCGGCGTCTCTACCCCGAGCAACCGGCCTCCCTCGCCTACGTCGACGATCGCCACGACCTGCAGGCCACGGCCCGCACCGGGACGCAGATCGAAGCGCAGCGCGTCGCGAGCCCGGGCGTGGCTGGGCCGCATCACCGCCCGCCTTCCTGCCGAATGGCGCAGCGAAGCAGAATGCGACCGGTCTCATCCGCCTCCACCGTCACCGGGCCGAGGACATCGATCGGCGCAGGCGAATCCCAGCCCGGTTCGCCGACGAGGTATCCCCAGGCCGAATAGCCGCCGTCGTCGGCCGTCAGCATCCCGTCGATTCTGACGTGGGCGAACCCCGCGCCGTGATCGTCCAGTTGTCCGAGGACCTCGGCGGCCACATGCGAGAACGTTGCGCCGAGATCCCCGCCGCGGCCCTTGATCGGCACGGCCGCAGTACCGTTCCGGGTCGCATCGAGCGCTGCCGGATCCTCCCGGAGCGCGAGCGCAATCAACCCGCGCAGGCCGGCAATCAGGGCGTCCAGCGGCTCTCGTCCGACCGCGACCAACTCCACGCTCGCATCGTGCGCCGCCCCACCGCGATCGAGACGAAACGTCCCACGCTCGTCCCGTCCTTCCCCCGTCATCGACATGCTGTTCATCTCCGCGCCTCCGCCCCGCGAGGGCCACCATCGCGCAAGACCATCATGGTACGCTCGTTCCGTATTCGACTGCCGCGCCCCCATGTCGCCCTGCCAACCCTGCGAGGGTCATCGTGAAACTCGTCCAGCATCCGCTGATTGCAACCATCATGAACGTCTATCGCCACTTTCAGCGCGGGGCCATCTCGACCCTTGCCGCGGCGGTCGCGTACCACACCCTCTTTGCCTTCGTGCCGTTGCTGCTCTTCCTCACGGCGATGGTCGGCGTCGTCTCCCGGGTGATCGGCATCGACTCCGTGATGAGCAACCTGACCGACTGGCTCTATCATCGCTCCGGGTTGCCTCCCGCGGCGGCCGAAACCCTCCGCGCGCCCATCGAGTCGATCGTGTCCACCTCCTCCGGGACCGCCCTCGGCGCAGGCGCGCTGCTGGCGCTATACGGCGCCCAGAACGGCGTCCGAGCCATGATGCGGGCCCTCAACGTCGCCTACGACGTGGAGGAAGGGCGCAACTGGTTCATCAAGACGGCGACCGCCACCGCGCTCACCGTCTCGATCGCCATTGGCATCGTGCTGGTCGCGATACTGGTGCTGGCGGGCGGCAATCTGGGGAAGACCATCGCCGACTGGCTCCACCTCAGCCGCGAATTCCGCGGCTTCTGGGGAACGTTTCGCTGGATCTTCGCGCCCATCATGATCGCGGCAGGGCTCGCGGTGCTCTACTGGGCCGGCCCCAATCGCAAAGCCAGGATCGCGTGGTTCACGCCCGGCGCGATCATCGCCGTCCTGCTCTTCACCATCGCAACCTGGGGGCTGGGCATCTACTTCCAGTACGCCGGGAGATACGTCACCGCGTACGGCGTGCTGGGCGGGGTGATGGCCTTCGTCTTCTGGCTCTATGTGATGGCGGTGATCGCCCTGCTCGGCGCCTGCATCAATGCCGTGCTCGACCGGCAGCGCGGCATCGTCTCCGAACCGCGGATCGCGCCGAAATCCGGCGCGGCATGGGTTGGCGTCCCGTTGCCGACGAACGACCCCGGGACCATCTGGGCCGAGGAGCCCGCAAGCACGCCGGCGCAGCCCGCCATCCCACCCGCCGCCCCGGACCGGTCCCGACGCGTCGCGGGCGCGTCCTCACCGATCGACCGGGTCGGCAGCACACGCGCGTGACCGGGCAACCCCGCGCATACCGGCGGCCCGATCGATCACCCCGGACCGCCATCCTTCCCCCAGCGGTCCGGGGTGATGCGAACGATTGTCCGCCGTTGCACGTGAAACCATCGCGTTCGGACGCGGGTTCCGCCCAATCTGCTATGCTCATT
>CAIPGK010000686.1 GCA_903864575.1 uncultured Chloroflexota bacterium | reverse complement strand
TGCCGGTAGGTGGTGATGGTCTCGTTGACCGGCAGATTCTGGATCAGTTCGACCTTGTACGGATTGGCCTTGAAGATTTTCAGGGCATCCTCGCGGGAGACGACCTCGCGCTCGAAGCGTTCGGCCCTGGCCCGGTTGGCGGCCATGCGGGATTCGATCTCGGCAAGGTCGTCCGGGGTGAGTGGTCGCGGGAGTTCGAAGTCGTAGTAGAACCCGTTTTCGATGGCCGGACCGATGCCAAACCGGGCGTCCGGGAACATCTCCTGGACGGCCTCGGCCATCAGGTGCGCGCAGGAGTGGCGCATCCGGGCAAGCTCATAGGTCTCGGCATCGCCCGCGGCGACGGCGATGTCCATCTCGGCGATCTCGTGCTCCATGCCGGAATTGCTCATCTTGCTGCTCCGCTCGCTGGACAATCGGACGAAAAACGGCCCGGCATCCCGCAAGGGACGCCGGGCCGGCGTGGTTCCACCCTCGTTCCGGCAGGAGGCATCCCGCCGCTCGATTCGGCCGCTATCGGGGCCATCCGGTCATCCCTACCAGCCCGGCCGGGCGTTCGGAAGACGGCTCACAGGGGGTGTTCGCCGGAGCTGAAACCGCTCGCTCCTCTCAGCTGGTGGAGCGCTTGCTGTCGGGGGCCGCCGGGTACTCGTCCTGCTCGTCGCCGCGCGTTCTTCGGTTTCCGAAAGGATAGGGCGATGGGGAGGGAGCGTCAATCCGCGGCTGGGGCGTGCCCGCGGTGGTTTTGCCACGCCGAGGCGGCGCGAATGGTGGCGATCAGCGCGGCCACGCCGAGGGCGAGCCACAAGCCCTTCAGCCCGTGCCCGCCCGGCATGGGTGCGCGATCCGCGCCGGCGGATTCCGAGGTAGCCGGCTCGGCGGCGACCGCGCTCATGGCCGCGAGCGGCGGCTCGGGGGCGGAGGAACCTGCTTGAACGACCGGGCCGGATTGCTCCGGACCAACGGTGATCCTGCTGGTTGCCATCTTCTGGATGATGGCGGCATCCGGATCGAGGTAGCGAGCGATCTGGCCGGTGACGCCCGCGCCGGTTTCGCGGCGGGCGGCTGCCTGGTCGAGCCCGTAATCCAGCAGGGTCGCGTTATCGTCGTACCAGGTGTCCGGGGCGACCCCGTCGAGGGTCACCGCGATGATCACATCGGAGCCGCTGCGGGCGACCTGCATCAGGCAGTAGCCGGCAGTGTCGTCGTAGCCGGTTTTTCCTCCGAACAGGTTTGCCTGCTGGCCGAGGCGCTTGTTGGTGTTGACGAGGTCGTACCCTCCGGCGCTCGTGGTGAATTCCTCGGTGGAAATGGCGTCCACGAAGCGCGGGAATTTCAGGGCATACATGGTGAACGCCGCAATGTCGTATGCGGAGGAGAAATGGCCGGGCACGCCCCAGCCGTCGGGGTTGATCAGGGTGGTGTCCGTCAGTCCCATGTCGAAAATGCGCTGGTTGGTCCGGTCGATGAATCGCTGCACGGCCTGCTCCGGCGAGTCGCCCGGTTGCGCGCCGAGCGAGCGGGCCACGGCCAAGGCAGCATCGTTTCCGGAAGGAAGCAGCATGCCGTAGATCATGTCGCGCAGGGTGAAGACCTCACCCGGCTCGAACCCGACCTGCGTGGCCTCGAAGTCGACGAGATCCGCTTCGGCGGTGACGATCTGG
>CAIPGK010000685.1 GCA_903864575.1 uncultured Chloroflexota bacterium | reverse complement strand
GGCGGCGCGCGCGGGCGTGGTGGCCGGATCGCTCGCCTGCACCCGCCCCGGCGCACAACCTTCCATGCCGACCGCCGCCGAGATCGATGCCCTGCTCGACCGCGCCTGAGGCCGCGTCGCCGCAACCGCAGACACCGGGTGTCAGCTCTGCAATACTCCTGCGCGAACGGCACGCGCGCCGGCGTTTCCCCCACGAGGAGGCCCATCATGCCAAAGACGCACCACCTCGACCCGAACGCAGTCCATCACACCTGGGACCGGGACCGGCCACCGGCGCTGACCGTCAATCCCGGCGACACGGTCGTCTTCGAGACCCCGGAGATCACTCGTGGCCAATTGACCCGCTCCTCGACCAAGGATGCCCTGCTCGCCCTCGATTTCGGGCTGATCCACCAGATCAGCGGCCCGGTTGCGGTGAGCGGCGCGGAACCGGGCGACACCCTCGTCGTGGAGATTCTCTCGGTGAAGCCCAAGGAATGGGGCTACTCCTTCGTCCTCCCCGGCTTCAACCTCCTCAAGGATGACGCCGCATTCCAGACGCCCTACCTGAAAATCTGGGATCTCACTCACCCCTCGCATACCGAGTTCAAGCCCGGCATCGTGATCCCCTACGAGCCATTCTGCGGCCTGATGGGGCTTGCCCCGGCGGAACCTGGCGAGCACAGCACCGTGCCGCCTCGTCGCGTCGGCGGCAACCTCGACATCCGGCAGCTCGTCGCCGGGACGGTGATGCACATGCCGGTCGAGGTTCCGGGCGCGCTGTTCTCCTGCGGCGACGTGCACGGCACGCAGGGCGACGGCGAGGTCTGCGGCACGGGCATCGAGATGGAGTCGTTCGTCACGCTCCGCTTCGACCTCATCAAAGGCTACAGCGTGCCGGAACTGCAGTTCCGCATGGCGAACAGGATGACGGGATCGTGGAACGACAAGGGCTGGTTCTGCACCACCGCCCACGGTCCCGATCTCTGGATCAACACCCAGAACGCAATCCGCTACATGATCGACTGGCTGAAGCGCGAACACGGTTTGACCGACCACGAAGCCCTCGTCCTTTGCTCGGTCTGCGTCGACCTCAAGATCAGCGAGGTCGTCGATGCCCCCAACTGGATCGTCACGGCGGCGTTGCCGCTGGGAGTGTTTGTCTAGGGCGACGATGTGGTCATGGGGTTGTGACGGAAACGCCGTGACTCGATCGCGCGCAGCCCCGTGACTCCTGTCCTGCGCCGGCGCCGTGGTCTCGACCGTCATCCGAACGACAGAGGGATCTCGCATCCGCCAACTGGCGATGCCGGGATCCCTCGTTCCTGTGAAGGACGTTTCCGCGCCTCACACCCCGGATACATGGGCCACCGCGCTCAACTCACCCAGTACCACTGCGCGAACTGGATGGTGAACAGCACCAGCAGGGCCGTGCTGACGGCGACGGCGATTCGGGTCGGCCACCCGCTCGGAATGACCATCGCAAGCACGACGAACAGCGGAAAGAGCGGGAGGATGAAGCGCGGCATGCTCATCAGCGCGTGGACCTCGCTGGGGGAGAAAAGCGGGATGACCAGCGCCGGGATCACATAGGCGCTTTGCCACCCCGGGAGCACCTTCACCCCCCACAGCGCGAGACCGATGAAGAGCACGGTGCAGATCAACTCCAGCACGTCGCTGTTGGCGACGCTCATGCGCCAGGCCGGGTCGCTCACCACACCGGGAGCGGCGATTGCCTGGTGCAGCCAATCCCAGCGCACGCCATCCGGTTCGCCGCCGAGGTAGAAGCAGGATTCGACGGCGCAGCGCATGGTCTGCCACGGCATCGCGGAGTACCGGTTCCACTGCGCCTGAACGTCGACGAACGCGAGCGGGTTCCCCTGCACCCGCTTCAGATGCCAGCCGAAGATGAGCGGGCCGAGAGCGGGCATCGAGGCAGGAACGATCGACGGCCACCACCGCTTCACGTCGCTGCCGAACTCATCCCACAGCAGGAACAGGAAGGGCAGTCCCAGCAACACGCCGTAGGAGCGAGTCAGGGCAGCCAGCGCCCCGACCACTCCCGCTACCCACCACCGCCCCAGCCGTGCGGCGCAGAGCGCCCCAGCCGCCAACGCGAGGAAGAGCGACTCGGTGTAGACCGCCTGGAAGAAGAATGCCGTTGGAAAGAGCGCGATGGCCCACAGCGCGCGACGGGCGATCTCATCATCGGAATCGAGCCGGATCAACCGCCAGAGGATGACCAGCGCGGCGGCAAAGGCGAGATTGCTGATGATGTACCCGGATGTCTCCAGCGAGAGCCCCGTGACCGCGCTCACCGAGCGCATCATCCACGGGTAGAGCGGCCAGAAGGCCGCCTTCGCGCTCTGCGTGCCGCCAACGTACCCGGTTTGGGCGATGAGCGTGTACCAGAGACCATCCCATTGCCGGAATGGTTCGACAATGATTCCGGCAAGCCCGGCCATCGGCCCGGGCATCCTCCCATAGGGCGGCGACTCGCCATTCGGCGTGCCGATCCGCATCGACAGCCACGCCGCGCCCTGGATCAGAACCCAGTGCACGACGAACACGGTGAACGGGAAGCGGAGTTCCCACGGATTGTCCTGCCCACTGCGGCGGGCGCGCTTCCCTTTCGCCATGCGTGCAGCATACGGGTGCAAGGCTGCAGCACGCTACCCGCACCCGGCCATCGCGGCCTGACGGGCATGGCAACCGGTGCCCCTGCGCGCGGCGCCCCTGCCGTTTCCTCGCAGGCGCGAAACACGCGGCGCCCCGACATCGGGGCGCGGCGCAATCCCTGGGCAATCGCCGGGGGCTACCCCTCGAGCATGAGCAGTTCGGGATCCTCGAGGAGGTTCTTCAACTTGACGAGGAACTGGACGGCATCCTTCCCATCGACAACCCGGTGATCGTAGGAAAGCGCGGTGTACATCATCGGGCGGATGACGACCTCGCCGTTCTTCGCGACCGGCCGCTGCTGGATTGCGTGCATTCCCAGGATGC
>CAIPGK010000684.1 GCA_903864575.1 uncultured Chloroflexota bacterium | reverse complement strand
CGGCGGCTGCAACGCGCGCCACCAACTCCGACTGATTGAACCCGCGAGATCGCTGCTTCGCCGGGTGTAATGGGGCAGGAACGAGCACTGGCGCAGCCACCCTCGGCGCGGCGTCTGCCAGCAGCGCTCCGAGATAGCCAACCCGATCCCGCTCGCCGTGATACTTGAGCGCGATGATCGACGCCCGCAGCCATCCGCCGAACAACCCCGCCGACCTCGCCAGCGCGATGTCCGGCGCGAGCTCCGCACATTGGCAGGCAGCCAACCCCACCGGAACTCCGCACCGGCCACACCATGGCGGCTGAAACAGGTCCATCGCGTCGCGGCAGAGGTCGCACACCCACTCACCACGCGCCCCACACTGAGCGCACCGGCGTGGGTAGACCGTGTCCTTCAAAAACTCCCCGATGCGTGGCAGCATCGCTGCACCCTCAGTCCTGTTCGCAGCCGCTGCAGTACACTCGTCGAAACTGGCAAATCGGGCTTCTCACCTGCAGGTCATGTGCATTTCAACCACCGAACGGCTCCTCTTTGGCGCCGATCCTCTCACCCACATCGTCGCCGCCGAACTCTGGGGCGGCGACCAGGTCCGCGTCTACCGGCGTCGAAACGGCGAGGTGGTCGCTGAAGACGTCCCGTTCGCCCCCTGGCTGGTCGCGGAGCGGGAAGCCCCGTGGCGTGCATTTCCCGGGGTAACCGGAATAGAACCACTTGCTGGCGGGCATCCGCTACGGCATCTCGTGACATTCAACAGTTGGGGCGCATTCCTGGACGCCTCACGAGCCGCCCGCGATTCTGCTGAACGCGTACATCGGCTCCGATCTCCAATCGAGCAGTATCTTGCCATGAGCGGACGGACCCTGTTCAAGGGCATGATCTTCGGCGATCTCGTGCGGCTGCAACTCGATATCGAAACAACCGGACTCGATTCAGAGGCCCCGGATGCCCGTGTACTTATGATCGCCCTGCGAACAACCGATGGCTGGGAGGAAGCTCTGCTGAACGAGGGCAGCGAGGCCGATCTCCTTCACCAGCTTAACCGACGAATCGGAGACCTCGCCCCGGACGTCATAGAGGGCCACAACATCTTCAACTTCGACCTGCCCTACCTCGCATCGCGTGCGAACCGCCTCGGGATCACCCTCTCGTGGGGCCGCGATGGTTCAGCTCTTCGCATCGACGACTATGGGGCCAGATTCAAGGCGGGCCAGCATACGCTCCCGTTCCGCATGGCTACCATTCATGGCAGGCACATCATCGACACCTATCAGCAAATCCAGCGCTATGACGTGGGAGGCCAGCTTCGCTCGTACGGACTGAAGAATGCCATCCGGGAACTGGGACTCGAACGCGACGATCGCACGCACCTTGACGGCGCTCAGATCTCCTCCCTGTGGCAGACCGATCCGAAACGCCTCACCCGGTATGCCCTTGACGACGTTCGCGACGTGGATACGCTTGCCCGCCTCTCTACCCAGACCGAGTTCTACCAGACGCAGCTTCTTCCCCGAACCTATCAGGTCGTCGCGACGGGCGGACCCGGTGAAAAGATCAACGATCTCCTCGTTCGCGCCTATCTCGCGGAACGACACAGTCTCCCCCAGCCGACCGCGCCAAAGGACTTTGCCGGAGGGCACGCCGAGCTCCTTGCGACAGGCGTGTTTCATCCGGTCGTCAAATGCGATGTTGAGAGCCTCTATCCATCGATCATGGTATCTCAGGGAATAACATCCGGATCGGATACGCTCGGCGCATACCTCCCGATGCTCCGCGAACTTACCGATAGGCGCCTCGAAGCCAAGACCAGATTGCGTGCCGAGCGCGAGGCGGGGAACGTCGAGCAAAGCGCGATGTGGGACGGCATCCAGGCAAGCTTCAAAGTCCTGATCAACTCATTTTACGGATACCTCGGCTATCGTGCCGGCCTCTTCAATGACTTCGATGCGGCCGCGCGCGTGACCAATGAAGGGCAGCGAATCGTTCGCCAGGTCGTCGGCGAACTCCAGCGCAACGGGGCCCTGCCGATCGAGGTCGATACCGATGGCGTCTACTTTGTACCGCCTCCGGGTGTGTCCCACCCTGATGAGGAACAGGAATTCATCGCGGCGGTATCATCGACACTTCCCGATGGTATTCGCCTCGCGCACGACGGCCGCTATCAGTCGATGCTCTCTCTCAGGATCAAGACATATGCGTTGCTCGCGGAGGACGGCGTGGTGCTCCTTAAAGGGAGCGCCCTTCGGAACCGACGGACCGAGCGTTGCCTCAGGGCGTTTCTCGAAGAAGCCTGCCTCGCCTTCCTCGAACATGACCCGGACCGCGCCAGAACTGCCTACTTCACGCTGGCTGAACGTATGCGTCAACGCCGCGTCGCGGTGCCGGACCTGACCCAATGGGGCCTGGTCAACAATGAAACCATTGGCGCGCAACCGCGCGTCAAAGCGCTTTTGCAACGTACCGGCTCGCAAGGCGGCGATCGAATCGAATACTACGAGCGCGACGATGGCGTACTGGCGT
>CAIPGK010000683.1 GCA_903864575.1 uncultured Chloroflexota bacterium | reverse complement strand
GAACATCTTCCTGGGCAACGAACGCGCGACCGCCGGCGTGGTGGATTGGGACGAGACCCGCGCCGCCGCCGCCGAGGTCCTGGAGAAAGTGGGCCTCAGCGAGGACCCCGACACGCTCATCACCAATATCGGCGTGGGCAAGCAGCAACTGGTGGAAATCGCCAAGGCGCTGTCGAAGCAGGTGAAGCTGCTGATCCTCGACGAACCGACCGCCAGCCTGTCCGAAAAGGACAGCGAGGCGTTGTTGAACCTGCTGCTCGAATTCAAGTCGCAGGGGATTTCCTGCATCCTCATCTCGCACAAGCTGAACGAAGTGTCGAAAGTGTCGGACCGGATCACGGTGATCCGCGATGGCCGCACCATCGAGACGATGAACAAGGACCAGATTTCCGAGGACCGGATCATCACATCCATGGTGGGCCGCTCGCTCGAGGATCGGTATCCGGCGCGTTCGCCCAAGATCGGCGAGGTGGTCTTCGAGGTGAAGAACTGGTCGGTGTATCACCCCCAGCACCGCGACAGGCAGGTGATCAAGAATATCGACATCAACATCAAGAAGGGCGAAGTCGTCGGCATCGCCGGGTTGATGGGCTCCGGGCGCACCGAGTTCGCGATGAGCCTGTTCGGACGCTCCTACGGGCAGAAGATCACCGGCGAAGTGCGCCTCCACGGCCAACCGGTCGATACCTCGACGGTGGAGAAGGCAGTGGCCACGGGCATTGCCTACGCCACCGAGGACCGCAAGACCTACGGTTTGAACCTGATCGACCATATCAAGCACAATACGACCATCGCCAACCTCGTCGGCGTCTCGCGCTGGGGTGTGATCGACGACCTGCGCGAGATGGACGTCGCCAACGACTATCGCAAGAAGACCAATATCCGCTCATCCAGCGTCTACCAGACGACCGGCAACCTGTCGGGTGGCAACCAGCAGAAGGTGGTGTTGTCGAAGTGGCTCTTCGCGAACCCCGAACTGCTGATCCTCGACGAGCCGACACGCGGCATTGACGTCGGCGCCAAGTACGAAATTTACACCATCATCAGCCAGCTGGCCGCCCAGGGTAAGGCCATCCTCGTGATCTCGTCGGAAATGCCAGAGCTGCTTGGCATTACCGACCGCCTCTACGTGATGAACGAGGGCCGGATCGTCGGTGAAATGCCGACTATGGAGGCCAGCCAGGAAAAGATCATGCGCACCATCGTGCGCGCAGAAGGGAAGGCATCATGACCACAGAGACCATGCCGCAGGGGTCGACACCCCCAGCGTCCGGTGCTGCCAAATCGTCGATTTGGAGCGCGTTGCAGGCCAATATCCGCGATTACGGCCTGTTGCTGGTGCTCATCCTCATCATGGTGTTTTTCCAGTTCGTCACCAATGGCGTGCTGTTCAAGCCGCTCAACCTGACGAACATCATCCTGCAGAACAGCTACATCATCGTGATGGCGTTGGGCATGCTTCTGGTGATCGTCGCTGGCCATATCGACCTGAGCGTCGGCTCGGTGTCGGGCTTCATCGGTGCGCTCGCGGCCATGCTGATGATCGGCTGGGATTTCCCGCCGGAACTCGCGTTCCTCGCCAACCCCATTGTTGCGGGCATAATCTGCCTGGCGGTGGGAACGCTGGTCGGCTTCGCGCAGGGCTATCTCATTGCCTATTACCGCATCCCGAGCTTCATCGTGACTCTGGCCGGCATGCTGATCTTCAAGGGCCTGTCGCTCGCCATTCTTGCCGGCAAGTCGGTCGGCCCGTTCCCGCCCGAATTCCAATTGCTCTCCGCCGGCTTCATACCCGACCTGTTTGGGCCGATCAGCCTGCCGCTCGGCGGCGCGCAGCCGGTGAACCTGCATACCACCACGCTGGTGATCGGCGTCGTTGCGGTGCTGACCATGATCCTCATGGCGGCCCGCTCCCGCTCGCGCCGTTCGGCGCGCGGCTACGAGACAGAGCCAGTCGGCCTGTTCGTGGCCAAGAATATCGTGATCGGTGGCCTGATCCTGTTCTTCACCTACATGCTGGCGTCCTACAAGGGCCTGCCAAACGTGCTGGTGGTGATGGGCGTGCTGATCGGCGTCTTCGTGTTTCTCACCAAGCGCCTGACCTTCGGCCGCCGCATCTATGCCATGGGTGGCAACCTGAAAGCTGCTGCGCTTTCCGGCATCAAGACCGAGCGGCTGACCTTCTACATCTTCGGCATCATGGGCGCGCTCGCCGCCCTTGCCGGGATGATCTATGCGGCGCGCCTCAACTCGGCGACGCCAAAGGCCGGGCAGGGGCTCGAACTCGACGTGATCGCGGCCGTGTTCATCGGCGGAGCATCGGCGCTTGGCGGTGTGGGGCAGGTGGCCGGCGCGGTGATCGGTGCGTTCATCATGGGCGTCATGAACAACGGCATGTCGATCATGGGCATCAATATCGACCTGCAGCAGATGATCAAGGGCCTGGTGCTGCTCGCGGCAGTGGTGTTCGACGTCTACAACAAGAACAAG
>CAIPGK010000682.1 GCA_903864575.1 uncultured Chloroflexota bacterium | reverse complement strand
GCTGACGCGGGAAATCCTGCGGAAGGCCGAGGTGAACCCCGCCCTGAGGCCAGCCATCCATATCGGATAGCGCGGTTGCCGGAGATCGCGTGGCCATCCCGAGGCCGGCCGTCTTCCCGAGGCTGGCCGTCTTCCCGAGGCACGAGGGATCTCGTGTGGATGCCAAGGGCAGACAAGATCCCTCAGTTCTCAGGATGACGGAGGGTTCGCGAACCACGGGCGGGCGGCGTGCCGCGTCCCGGTCGTCAGCGGGCCGGGGGGCGAAACGCTCCCCGGCCCGAATGCTGTTCAGGATCAGGATCAATCGTACAGGCAGACGCCCTGGGTGCAGACGCCGGGATCGCAGCAATCGTCATCGCTGGCGCAGCCGGAGTTGCCGACCAGAATGCAGCAGATCGGAATGAAAACTGCCTTCGGCTGGAAGTCCACCGCAGCCTGAGCGCAGACTCCGGCGCAGCACACATCGTTCTCGGTGCAGGGCGCCTGCAACGCGACGCAGGCCTCGCCACAGATGCCCGCCGCGCAAACCATTCCCTGGCCGCGGCGGGAGCAGCAGTTCCTGTCCTCGGTGCAGGCTCCTCCCCGATGCACGCAACGGCAACGGCCTGCGCCGTCCTTGTTGTCCTTGCCAAGGGGGCTGTTGCAGATGCCGGTGCAGCAGTCGCTGTCGGTCGTGCAGATGTTGGCGGCACGGGAAAAGTCGCCACATGGGCCCTGCCTGCGGGGGCGGCGGGCCGTGGCGGGAGCGGCGGTTGCCCCCAGCAGCGCGGCGACGGCGATGCCGAGACTGGCGCGCCGGCTGGTCGCGCCTCCGAGCAGGCGGGCGATGCGGTCGAAGGACGAGGTCTCCATGATGCACGTCTCCTCACTGATGGCGCAACGTCAGAACGGGTCACTTGCTCGGCATCATAGCGCACGAGCCAGCGCTGCTCCAGCGACCATTCGGGCCCATCCTCCGGCAGCAAGGGCGCGTCCGTCCCATCGCCGCGACGCGGCGTCAGGGGTAGGCGCAGGCGCCCTGGGTGCACACCGCGCCGGTGTCGCAGCAATCGGCGTCGGCCACGCAGCCGGGGGCGAGGATGGCGAGACAGCAACGGAATTCCGCCGCGCGAACCATGCAGATCGGCTGGCGATAGACCGAGCATGCGCCCTGGCAGCAGGTGTCAGTCTGGGGCTCGCAGACAGCAGCGAGGGCCACGCAATCGGGAGCGGGGTCGCCGCATACGCCCTCAACGCAGACCATCTGCTGGTTGCGACGGCGGCAGCAGTTGCGGTCGGCGGTGCAGGCGTCACCCCGGTTGCGGCAACGGCAGCGGCCCAGGCCATCCTTGTTGTTCCGGCCCAGGCTGGTGTTGCAGATGCCCGTGCAGCAGTCGCCATCGGCCGAGCAGATGTTGTCGGCGCGGGAGAAATCGCCGCACGGGCCCTCCCGGCGAGGCCGGCGGGGCTGGCGGGACTGGCGGGGCTGGCGGGCAACGACGCGGGACACGGCGCCGCCGAGCAGCGCAGCAGCGATGCCCAGCGCGGCCCTGCGGTTGCTCGCGCCGCCGAAGCTCCGGACAATGCGATCGAACGAAGACGCGTCTACGACAGACCCCTTTCAGCGCCGGGCGCTCGTTGACCGGCGCATCTGCGGGAGATCCAGTCCGATCGAGCGCCAACCGGGGTCCGCGTGCCAGAGGCCCAGGGATTCAGGACGGCTTCAGCGGCAGACCCGTTTGCTGCAGCGACCGCTGGTGCACTCCTTCGACTTGCGGCACGGGCAGCCCTTGGTGGATTTGCCCGTCTTGGGGTCGATGAGGCAGGCGCATGAGCCGCCGGCGGCGCACACCGCCACGCCACCCATCATCGAGAGAAAGGTCCGTCGAGCCCAGGTGACCATCCCGCACACTCCCGCGTCGAACTTCGCCATTGAATCGATCCGGCTGCGGGGCCCGGATCGCGCCGCCATTCCGCGCCGGGAGCACGGTCAAAAGGCAGGCATCCGCGGAAGTTATCGTGCATGGACGGCGAATTGTCATCCCCCGAAAGGGCCAATCGGTCATCAGTCCGCGGGGAGCGGTCAGTCGAACCGGCGGAGCGGGCGGGCGGCGGCGGCGGCGATCTCATCGACGCTGGCATGGTCGCCCGCGTAGGTGCTCGGCTTGGACCAGCGGAGCATGCCGTCCTGATCGATGACGTAGACGCCGCCGAGTTGCTGGACGTTGCCGACCGGCTTGCCGCCGCGGTTGCCGCGCAGCATGGAACCGATCATCGCCGTGGCACCCTTCGGGGAGAGGAACTCCTTCGCGCCTGCCTCGATGGTCTTGTAGGCGCGGTAGGCGGCGCGGTTGGCGTCGGAGAGCACGGGGTAGGGCAAATCGAGTTCCTTGATGAACTGGGCGGTCTGCGCGGGGTCACCCATGCCGACCATGACGATGTCGATGCCCTTTTCCTTCAGCTCGGGATAGGCGCGGCGCAACTGCGCCGCCTGCTCGCGGCAGAGGGGTCAGCCGAAGTGGCGGACGAAGACGAGGGCGAGGGCGCGCGGGGCGGCGGTCCAGTAGTCCGACAGGCGCACCTCCGCGCCGGTCGCGTCGAGCAGGGTCTGGTCCGGCGCGGGAGCCCCTGTGGGCAGGGGGGCGACGGGTGACGAGGCAGACATGGCGTTCCCCGATACGAGCGGGCGTGGCGTCCGTTGATTCACCTGCCGGGGGCGGGCCGTCGCGTCCAATCGGGCCGTCAACACCGGGTCCCGGCGCGGGTACCGTAGCACCAATGCGGACGTCTGGCATGGCCTTGCGCTACCGGTGGCGATCGTCCGGGAGCAGGCGCACCAGCGCGCGGGGCGCTCGTGCTGCCACGTGGGACCGTGCGAGACGACGCTGCGGGCGCGAGACGCGAGACGCGAGGCCCGGCCCTCGGGCATGGCGCGGCAGGTGAATCCACGACCCCCGTCGCTGACGTGGAGCTGATCCGACGGTCACCGGCCCGGCCCGGCGACATCGGCGACGACCGGAGCACTCGCCTCGGAGCCGCCAGTCGCGATGTCGATGCAGACCAGGCCGAGCAGGATCATGGCAACCAGCGAGAGGCAGACGATGACGTCCTCGGCCACACCGAGCAGGTGGTGGGAGGCGGGAGCGGCGACGGCCTGACCGACGCGGGCGTCGATCTTCGGCTGGGCGACGACGGGGATCAGGTCAGTGACGATGGTGCGGTTCATGATGGCTCCTCCCGGGTCTGCGTATCCGGTCGTTTCGGCTGCGGCCAGTCCGTTCCGGCCATGTCGCCATCATGGGATCGAAACCACGGCGGGGCAGTGATCCGTTTCACGCAGGCGATGTGATCTCCGTCACTCGCTGTTCCGGTCGACGCGCCATCTCTCCCGCGCCGGGTATGGCCGCGCCTTCCTCAATAACCGTTGCGGTCGGAACGCTGGTGATTCGTTGGCGAGCGAGATCTCCGGAACGAGGTGCGCGCATGGACATCGTGCGGGGGCTGACGGGTGCGGGAGCAGCCCGGGGGAGCCAGCGACAACGGTTGCCATGCTCACGGCCATGCAGGAACTGCTTGTCTGCGGGGACGCGTGAACGGGAGCACGCCCAGCACCGCGACCAGGACGATCCCGGATTCGCCAACAACGGTGGATGGAAGCCACCGCCAGCGGTGGCCGGCGACGATGCGGACCATGCTCGAAACAGTGGCGGCGGAGGCTTCGGCCGTGCCGCGACCGACGCATGGGCGCCCATGCGACGGTCGCGGCGGTTATCGCGGGCACTGGCAGGTTCCTGCCCGATCAGGTCACAGCAGAATCGATCTCCAGGATCTTGTGTGGCCGCCGCAAGCTGGGCAGCGGAGACCATCGATGGCGCAGGTGGCCATGTTCCTGAGTGAACGTGGCTCGTGATCCCCTCCAGCCCGGTCCGCGAGCAGCACGATGCACAACGCAACGTGCGTACCTTTATGTGGCGTGCACCGGTGAGATCCTTGATGTTTCGTGATAGTATCTGTTTTTATAATACATGAACGGTGTCAACATGTGCGACGAGCGTGCGCCATGGTGAGATGAGTCTCCCCGGGGGGCAATGGACCGCGATGTCATCGTCGGGTTAACCGAAGCGCTCGAAACCGGCGTGACCCGCCGCACCGGCGACCACGGCTACCGCCCGTGCGCGACCATGTTGCGCCAGTCGGGTGGACGTGGCATCGCATCCGGCGGGCCATCGGATTCCGGCCGGGAGCTGAGGACTCGCCGGCCTCCCATCCCGCAGGCAGGACCCGCGATCCATCCGGCCACCCGATCGTGGCGATCCTGATGGTCATGCAGGCGAACCTGAAGCGGTCATGACCGGTTCGAGGCCGATCGATGTCCAACGCTGTGCACAGCGGCTCGAGGTTACCTTTGTGTTACAAGCACCGGTTGAACTACGGCAGTTTCGTGATACGTTCTGTGCCATGGTCGGAAAATATGGCCCGTCATGTTCGAGGCAGGTACATGGTGGGCTCAATCTTCCCGGAGGGGGAATCGCATGGACCGTGACGTGATCGTCGGACTCACCGATGCGCTCGAAACCGGGGTGACCCGCCGCACCGGCGTCCGCGCGGCCGTGGCCGGGTTGGTCGCCAGCCTCGCCGTCTCCGCCGCGGCATCCGCCGCGAACGATGACGCCGACGCAAAGGACGGCAAGCCCGGCGACGGCGGCAAGGACCATGCCGACGCGTCGACGGCAGGCGCCTCTCCGAACTCCGGCAAGGGCAAGAAAGGTTCAGGGGGCGCGCCCGCGCGATCGGCCTCGTCCCGCAAGCCCCGCGCTGCCGCGAGCGGCCCCTGCGGCAACGGTTCCGCCGCCGCCAACACCTGCACCAAGAACGGAGACTGCTGCACCAATCTCTGCAGCAACGGCAAATGCATCTGCGTCGGGTCCGGGCAGGCCTGCAAGTCCTCCGCCAACTGCTGCAACAACCTCTCCTGCACTGGCGGCATCTGCAAAGCGGGATCCACCTCCGGTTCGACCGGACCAACCGGACCAACCGGAGCCACTGGCGCGGTCGGGCCACAGGGTCCTGCCGGCGCCGTGACCGGGGGCAGCGGGGCACAGGGTCCACAGGGCGCGCAGGGCATCTCCGGGGCGCAAGGGGCGCAGGGAGCACAGGGAAGTCAGGGCCCGCAGGGCGATCAGGGACCGCAAGGCTTTACCGGCGCCGATTCCACCGCCGCCGGCCCCACCGGCGACGCCGGTCCGCAGGGCTTCACCGGCGCACAGGGCGATCAGGGCCCGCAGGGCTTCACCGGCGCACAGGGCGATCGGGGCCCGCAGGGCTTCACCGGCGCACAGGGCGATCGGGGCCCGCAGGGCTTCACCGGCGCACAGGGCGATCGGGGCCCGCAGGGCTTCACCGGCGCACAGG
>CAIPGK010000681.1 GCA_903864575.1 uncultured Chloroflexota bacterium | reverse complement strand
CGAGGGCGGCGTCAGCGCGACCCTCGATCTGCTGATCCAGGGAACGCCGCTGCGCATTTGCGGCGAGGTCGTCCTGCCGGTTCGGCATGTCCTCGTGAGCGCGCCGGGGGCGAGCCTCGACCGGATCCGCATCGTATCCTCTCACCCGCAGGCGCTCGGGCAGTGCCGCGGATGGCTGCAGCGCCATCTCCCGAACGCTGAGCAGATGGCGGCCCTGAGCACGGCCGCATCCGTCGAGGAAGCGGCGAAGGGCGACGGGACCACCGCCGGGATCGGCACCCGCCGCGCTGCCGAACTGTACGGCGGGCAGATCCTCGCGGAGAACTTGCAGGACGACAACTCCAACATGACCCGCTTCATCGCTCTCGCCTACCGCGACACCCAGCCGACGGGCGACGACCGCACCTCCATCTGCTTCACGACCCACGCCAACATGCCCGGATCGCTCCACAGCGTGCTGACCGTCTTCGCCGACGCTGGCCTGCAACTGACCCGCATCGAGAGCCGGCCCATCAAGCACACCCTCGGCGAGTACTATTTCCTCATCGACATCGAAGGCCACGAGAAGGACCCGAACGTCGCGGCAGCCCTCGCCACCGCCCGCTCCCGCTGCCTCTATTTCACCGTTTTCGGCTCCTACCCCCGCTTCCCGCTGGAACGGGTGCGAGGGTGAGGGGTGGCAGCCGGCAATCGGCTGTCGGCTGTCGGCTGTCGGCTGTCGGCAATCGACAGTCGGTTTGCGCGGTTCCCGAAGGCCATGTCGTCATCCCGACGAAGGAGGGATCTCTCCAACCAACCCGTGTGCCGAGAACCCTCCTTCGTCGGGATGACGGAGAACGGGCCGAAGGCCCCTCCAGCATCGGCAACCGCGCTATCGGCTACCGTATGCCCCGAACGTCCACCGCAAACGCGGGTCGCCTGCCCAGCCCGAAACCCGAAAAGCGATAGCCAAGAGCCCATAGCCAACCGCCGATAGCCGATAGCCAAGAGCCCATACCCACATCCCGGCAGCCAACGCCCGATGCCCGACACCCCCGGAGGACCCATGCGCCTGATCCTGCACGAGACCCTCGCCACCCTGCCGTGGACCGTTCCGCTGGCCGAAGGGTGGATCGCGCCGCCCGAAGGGTGGAACGTCGAACGCCGGGCGACGCTGGCGGCGGCGGATCTCCGGCCGGATGATTTCGCCCTCCTGCCCTCCCCGGAGGCGGCGCGGCTGATCGGCTCCCATGTCATCGTCCCGACGGCAGCGGCGGTCTTCGACAACGAGGGCCCGGTCGCGCTGCGCACTCCCGTGCGGCCCGATGAGATCGCCCGCACGCCGGTTCGGCTGATCGACTGCTCGAGCGCCGGGGAATTGCTCGCGCGCGGCCTCCTCCGCAACTTCTACGGCATCGACGCGGCAGGCTTCACCCGCGACGAGGAGGCCGCCGCCGAAGTCGTCGTCGTCGAGGGCGCGGAGGCGCTGCGCCCGGTCGAGGCCGGGTTCAGCGAGGACCTCGCGAGAGCGTGGAAAATTTTCACCGACCTGCCGTTCGTCTCCCACGTGCTGGTCGCGCCGGGGGGGACGGAGATCGCGGGGGTCGCGCCGCTCGTCTCGTTCCTGCACGACCTCGCCGCCGCCGCCGAACGCCGCCGCCGCGAATGGCGGCAGCCCTACTGCGATCGGGAAGCCGTCCCCCGCGACCGCCTCGACTCCCTGCTCGGCACGATGCGCCGCTCCCTCGCGCCGGACGACGGGAAAGCGCTCACAGCCCTGCTCTCCCACGGCGGCAAGGGCACCGACTACCCGATCAAGCCCGCCTGGCGGTTCATCGGCGGATAGAGCGGGGCTGGCCGCTCAGCGCGCGAGCAGGGCCGCGCGCGCCATCGCGCTCCACCAGCCAGCCGAACCCCTCGTACCACGGCAGCCCGGCGATCACCGGCGCGGCAGCGGGCAGCATCGCCTGCGGCCCTCGCAACCGCCGGTCATGCTCCTCCGCCGCGAGCGGCTTCCAGCCGAACGAGCGTTCGGCGGGCAACAATCGCGCGTCCTCACCAGGACGCTTCCCGCGGCTCGGGCGCTCGCTCGCCGCCGCCACCGTAATGCCCGCGGCCGCAAGCAATCCGCCGCTCGCCTCCCCGACCACCTGCCTCCGCGTAATCCGTTCCCCCGCCGTCGCGGACGGCCCCGTGACACCCTGACCGTTCATCGCTACCTGCCCCGATCCCGGCAACGTCCGCCCGCGGGGATCACCGCCTCCGGCATGTACGTACGCTGTGAGTTCTCATCTCCGCGTGGCGGTAATGTGTGGCGGCATCGGCAACGCGGCATCCCCAAGTTGCCGGCACAACATTTCGCGCAATTCGGCGAAGCATCGCTGACAGACTGGCGCGATGCCTCTCATTCAACGCGAAACCCAGCCGGCGGTGTTCATCCTGGCCCTGCCCGGCGGCTTACCGGACACCCGGCAGTACCCGCCGCCGTGCTCCATCCGGGACATTCGCGGCCATCGGCATCAGGCGATGCCGGCTGCGGCCCGGGGCCATCGGCCACACGTGAGCAGCACCGCCCACGCGAACGCTTTGGCCACCTGCAAGGCAACGACCTGCCCACTCGTCCGGCGAGACCGCCAGGGTGCAATCACCGG
>CAIPGK010000680.1 GCA_903864575.1 uncultured Chloroflexota bacterium | reverse complement strand
GAGGCCGGCCACTTCAAGCTGACTGCGGAGGTCGAACGGTCGATCCCCCAGGCGCGGTCGCAGGACCGTGACGGCCATGCAGGCCAGGGCGCCGAACCGCTGCCGATCCCGGAGCTCGAGTGGCAGTTGACCGTCCCGAGCCAGGCTGTACCGGATGAGGCGGTGGCGCTCATGCCCGCCGCGGCAGCGTCCTATGACTTTTCGCAGGCGTTGCTGGCGGTGCCCGAACTGCCCGCCGCGCCTGACGAAGTCGGTCTGGGTGAACCCTTTGAACCGCCGTTCGACCCCAAGGCCGGTTCGCCATCGGTCGCCGACTACGCGCTGATGTCGGCGCATGCGTACGGGCTCGGCAACCTGACGCCGGATGCCGCGGGCGTCATCCGCAGCGTGCAGAACACCTTACCAATGCCGGAGGGCTGGAGCCTGCTGGGTCTGGTGGATGCCAACGATGGCCCCGACTCCTCGGGCTTCCTGGCCGGTGTCTACATCAAGGGCGAGAGCATCGTGATCTCGTTCGCCGGTACGACGGCGGAGTCCAACAGCTCGCTGTTCAGCCCGGCCGCCGACTGGTTGAACGCCAACATCCCGGGCGGAACGGGCGTGCTGATGGCCGAGCAGATCGCGCAGGCCGCAGAGCTGTATCTCGAAGTGCTGGCGAGCCACCCGGACGCCGACATCAGCTTCACGGGCCATTCCCTGGGCGGCGGGCTCGCCAGCCTGATGGGCCTGTACTTCGACCGCGAGGCGACGGTCTTCGACGCCGCGCCGTACAAGAAGAGCGCCGAATCGGTGGTCGTCGTCTCCAGCCTCATGGCCCGGCTCGCGCTGGATGACTATGCGATCCCTGCCGCGCTGACAGAATTCCTGGGCGCCATCTCGCTTCCGGGCTCGTCCTTTCTCGGCCGCGAGCAGCAGCTCACCACGGTGACGCTCAAGAACGAGATCCTGTCCTGGATCGCAGGCGGCGCGCTCGGCCTCATCGTCGATGCCGTGCTGCAGGAACTCCCGGTCCTGGTCGAGACGGCGCTACTGTCCTGGTCGCCGTTGCTGGCCGGGCCGCTGCTGATTGACGCGGTCGAGCTCTTCTCGGCCGTGGCGGCGCCGATCACGGGCGTGAGCCCCTGGTTCGTGCAGGGCGGCACCAACATCGTGGTGGACACCCTGGCCACTCCGGACGACAACCTGAACTGGGGCTGGACATTCTTCACGGGGCAGGAGCTCTGGCTGAACCCGGTCGACCTGCACTCGATCACGCTGCTGGCCGGGACCTTGCAGTCCCAGGCCTTTCTCAGCGCGATGCGCGCCCACCCCGAGCTGATTCCGAGCCTGTTCGCCAACCCGGATTACCCCAACCTGCCCACCAGCCTGCAGGCCAACCTGCTCGACATGCTGGTGCAGCGGCAGGTGATCGACGGCAACGCGCTCGACCAGCTGGCGGCCGACGTCATGCGCATCGATCTCGATGCGGGGCTCACATCGGTAAAGACCGACCCCTGGTTCCTGTACGACGGCACCTATGTCTCGGCCATCCTCAACCGGGTGATCCTGGCGGGCCTGTACGAGCAGGGCCGTGAG
>CAIPGK010000679.1 GCA_903864575.1 uncultured Chloroflexota bacterium | reverse complement strand
TACGAGCGTCCCTGCCAGCCCGAGCGCCGTGCCCCCAAGAATGCCGCCGAGCAGCGAGCCGACCGGGCGCAGCCCAAGCGAGAGAAACCGCATCGTCCCGTTTACCCTCCCCGCAAGCCGGTCAGGAACGATCGCCTGACGCAGGCTGACCGCGCAGACTTCGTGTGCGACGATCGCCATCCACTGCAGGAACTCCGAGGCCACGACCAGCGCCAGCGCCCACTTCGGCGCAAGCACCGCAAGCGGGATGAGCAGCCCGGTCACACCGAACAGGAACATCGTCAGCACGATGGCCGGTCCCTGACCGATCCACCGACGCAGTGGATCGGCCATCAGTGCGCCGAGCAACGCGCCGACGCCTCCGGTGGAAAGCACAAGTCCGACCTCACCGGCGGAAAGTCCGAGGTCGCGGGTCATGTAGAGAACGTAGATGGCGAGGAAGGCGTACCCCGCCAGTTGCACCGTCGCGGCTGATGCGGCAAGCGCGCGCAGGGTGTCGCTCTCGAGCACGATGCGGAAGCCTTCACGGATGTCGCTCCGCAGGCTCCGGTCCGGGGCGGCGGGCGCTGGAGGCGGCTCGGACGCATCGATGCGCGATAGGAGTGTGGCCGAAACGAGGAATGACAGCGCATCGACGACGACCGCGAAGGGCGCTCCGAAAAACCGGATCAGCAGGCCTCCGATCCCCGGCCCGACGATCTGCGCCGCCGATGACGTGGATGTGATCCTGCTGTTCGCCTGAACGAGCAGCGACCGGTCGACAAGCGTTGGCAGGTACGAGAGGTTCGCCACGTCAAAGAACACGCTGAGCGTTCCCGCCAGCAATGCGACCACCATCAGCAGTTCGATGGACTGTTTACCCAGCACGAAGGAGATCGGGATCACGCTGTAGATGGCCGCCCGGCCAAGATCGGACGCGATCAGCACCGGTCGCCTGCGCAGACGATCCACCCACACGCCGGCGAAGAGTCCGAACAGCAGGTACGGCAGCCAACCGATCGCCGCAAGCAAACCAGCCTGAAAGGGCGTCGCGCCGAGCGATACGGCGGCGATCAGCGGCAACGCCAGCGCCGAGATATGCGTGCCGAGGTAGGAGACTGCGCTGGCGCTCCAGAGCTTCAGGAAATTCGCGTGTCGCCATAGCGACGCGCCGCCGGACACCTGCGCGTTCCCGGCGGGATCGACCGCATGGTACGCCGAGCCGTCCGGCAACCCGGGCAGAATGGTGGACTCGTCGTCGACGAACCGTTGCATGGTCTCCCCGCTTCATCCTACCAGGTGGCGACTGGCAGGATTGAGCCTCGCCGACGCCGGTGGGCCAGCGATTCCGCACTCCCTCGCGGCGGCTCATCATAGCCCACCGTATGTGGCCACTCGCCCCAACCTCTTCTCGCGCACGATGTCGCGCTGGCACATCTGTCCCCACGGTTTCGCGGAGGCGTAGACTTCCCGAATGGAAACTTCCGGCCCACCAGACCCGCAGCAATCTGCCCTGTACGCCGATCTCGCGGTGGACGGCGCGCACCCCGATGGCGACGGCACGCTGACCTATGCCTTGCCCCCCGCTCTCGCCGAACGCGCGGAGCGGGGAATGCTCGTTTGGGTTCCATTGCGAAGAAAATGGGCGCTCGCAGTCGTGCTCCGGGTCCACGCGGATGAGCCTGCATTCGAAACACGCCCGGTGCAATCCGCGGTGGAGCCTCCCTTCATTCTCGACGAGCGCCGGCTCGAGGTCGGCTCGTGGCTGGCTCGGGAAACGGCATCAAGCAGATTCGCGGCGCTCTCGCCCTTTTTGCCGCCCGGCATCGGAGCGTCCCGTGTCGAGCACCTGCGGCTGGCCGACCCGATGCCCGGTCACCCGCCCCTGACCCCGGCGCAGGAACGACTTGTCACCCTGCTGGAAGAGAGCGGCGAGTCCACCATCGAATCGGTACGGGCGCAGCTTGGCTCGAGC
>CAIPGK010000678.1 GCA_903864575.1 uncultured Chloroflexota bacterium | reverse complement strand
GGTCGCGCTCCGGCGAACTAGACCACCGCATCCTTCCTTGGTGACGCCCGTACCCGATCCCGGAAGGCGGAAGATCGGACGGACGCGCTACCTAGAGGTCTGTGACTTAGGCAGCGAGAGCAAGAGGCTGGTTCGCAGCTCTTGGGTGCCCGTTTTTAAGAGGCCTCGGGCGCCTCTGCACGCAACGATCTGACCTACAAACCTGTCGAAACCAAACATCCCCGAACACGCGTGATGATAGCATGGCGAACGCCCGTTCGCAAGCATCGGCCTGGTCTCAACTCTGCGTGGCGGGCCGTGTCGCCTGTGTCGTGCAGCGATGTGGCGATGACGGCTACCATGAAGGCATGACGAACCTTGGGGCCGCCGCGCCACCCGCACCCACCTCGAGACTGGCTGCATGGAAAATCGCCGCGCGGCCAAAAACATTGCCGGCAGCTGTGGCGCCGATCCTTGTTGGCAGCGCCGTGGCCTGGCATGAGGGAGGGTTCCACCTCCTGACCGCCGCAGTTTCCCTGCTCGTCGCCCTGTTGCTGCAGATCGCCTCAAATTTCGCTAACGATGTGCTCGATTTCAAGCGCGGGGCGGACACCGAGCATCGTCTCGGGCCCACACGGGTTACTCAAAGCGGCATGCTTTCGGAGCGGCAGGTTCAGATTGCCACCGGCGTGGCGCTCGGGCTTGCGATCCTTTGCGGGTTGTACCTCGTTTGGCGTGGGGGATGGCCCATGCTGGTGGTCGGCGCGGCCGCAGCGATCGCCGCCGTTGCATACACCGGCGGCCCCGCTCCCCTCGGGTATCTTGGGCTGGGTGAGGTATTCGTGTTCCTCTTCTTCGGGCTGGTCGGGGTGGCAGGTTCCGCCTACGTGCAGACCCGTGAATTGACAGGCCTTGCAGTGGGAGCATCCATTCCGATCGGCGCGCTGGTAACCAACATACTGGTCGTCAACAATCTGCGGGACATCGCCACCGACAGGGTGGCGGGCAAGCGCACCATCGCGGTGCGGGTGGGCGCGCAGGCGACCCGGATTGAGTATCTCCTCCTGCTGATCGCCGCATACCTGACGCCGGCTTTGCTCGGCCTGACTGGGCACATCGGGCGATTCTGGTGGCTGGTCCTTTTGACGATTCCGGTGGCATCGGTCCTGGTGCGGGATCTCTGGCGATCGGAAGGGCGGGCCCTGAACCCCATCCTCGGCCGGAGCGCGAGATTCGCCTTGATCTACTCCATTCCGTTCGCTGCAAGCATCGTCCTGTGAGGTCAGTCATGGATCACCGTCCCGGCGCGCTGCGGTCGCGAAACGACGTCGGCGAGATGTTCGGCCGGATTGCTGGCCGCTACGACCTGATGAACCGGGTGATGACCGGGGGGCGTGACGTTGCCTGGCGCAAACTGACGGTGCAAGGAGCCCTTCGGGGGTTTGCGCCGGGAACTGCACGGGTGCTCGATCTTGCGACCGGAACCGGAGATCTCGCCATTGCGCTGGCCGAAGCAGGTGCTGGCGAGGTTGTGGGCGCGGACATCGCCGAACCGATGCTGCGCGAGGCATCCATGAAGGTCAGGAACCGCGCCGAGAACCCCGGAACAGTTGCTGGGGTCCCGATCTCGTGGGTCGTCGCGGATGGACTTTCGCTCCCCTTCGAAGATAACGAATTCGACGCACTGACCGTCGCCTTCGGCTTGCGGAACATGCCCGACTACGATGCCGCGTTGCGCGAGATGGCGCGGGTGCTTCGGCCAGGCGGGCGGGTGCTCGTGCTCGAAATGACTCCGCTCCGCGCGCCGGTCATCGGTCCGCTCTTCGACCTCTACTTCACGAAGGTCGTGCCTGTTGTCGGAGGCGTGCTCAGCGGAGATTACGACGCCTACCGTTACCTTCCGGCTTCAGTCGCGGCCTTCCCGCCGGCCGGAAATCTGGCCGCGATGATGGAATCCGCTGGCTTCGGACGAGTGTCCTGGCGATTGCTGGGCGGCGGGACGGTTGCACTGCATTCCGGGATTTCGCTCGGAGGCGCGTTTATCGACGCCTAGTCTCGCCCGAAACTCCGTCGAGGGTGTAGCGGCGCCATGGGAGCGCGAATCGTTCGACGGCGCCGACCAGAGCGAAGAGGCCGATACCCATCAGCGACAGGAGCACGATGGCCGCAATGACGCGGTCGGTTCGGAACTGCGCAATGGCGCGGGTCATGAGGTACCCAAGACCGGCCTTCGACCCGACAAACTCGCCGAACACCGCACCGATTACGCACACGGCGATGGCGATACGAGCGCCAGAAAAGACCGAAGGCAGCGCGGATGGCCATCGCACCTTCCGGAAGAGTTGGGGCCGGGAGGCGCCGAATGCCCGGAGCAGCGAAAGTGTTTCGCGATCTGCCGAGCGTAATCCGTCGACCGCGCTGACGACGATAGGAAAGAATCCGACCAGAGCAGTAACCAGGACCTTGGGCAACAGGCCATACCCGAACCAGATCAGCAGCAGCGGGGCTATGGCCGGCACCGGGACGGTCTGGCTTGCGACGACCAGGGGGTAAATGGCACGATCGAGCGCGGGAGAAGCGTCGATCAGCAGCGCCAGCGCCAGCCCGAGCGCCAACGCGAGCGCGAATCCGAGGACGACCTCAGAGAGCGTGACTGCCGCGTTCGAGAGCAGCAGCCCGCGCTCCTCCACCAGTGTGCGTCCGACGGCGGACGGCGGGGGGAGCAGCCACGCCGGCACGCTCGCGGCCCGGACCGCCACCTCCCAGACCGCGAGCACGAGCGTGATCAACAGAAGTGGCGGCGCCCAGCGGCGCAGGAAGGTCATCGCACGCCCTCGAGATCGGCGAGGATCGCGGCCTTGTAGGCGACGAATGCCGGATCGGTCACGATGGCTCGGCGGCGCGGCCGGGGGAGTTCGATCCGGGCTTCGTCGGCGATCCTGCCCGGCCGGGGGCTGAACACCAGCACGCGATCGGCAAGCAGGATCGCCTCGTCCACGTCATGGGTGACGAGCAGGACCGCCTGCCGTTCCCGCTCCCATAGCTCCAGCAGCCACTCCTGCAATTCCGCCCGGGTGAGCGCGTCAAGCGCACCGAACGGCTCATCGAGCAGAAGCACCGGCAGACCGGGCAGGATAGTGCGGAGGAAGGCGACCCGCTGGCGCATGCCGCCCGAAAGCTGGGCAGGATAGGCGTTGGCGAAGCCCTCAAGACCGACGTCGCGCAGCCGGGCCGCAGCCTTTTCGATTGCCTCCCGCCTGGCCACGCCGAGAACCTCCAGCCCGATCGCCGCATTCTCGACGACTGTGCGCCACGGAAGGAGCAGGTCGCGCTGGTGCATGTACGCGCAGCGGCCGAGACGGGCTGATGCGGGAAGCGCCGTCCCGCCGAGCCGAATCTCGCCGGCATCAGGTTCCACCAGCCCCGAAATGAGATCGAGCAGGGTGCTCTTGCCCGATCCGGAGGGACCGATGACCGCCACGAATTCGCCGGGAGCGAGAGTCAAACTGATGCCAGCGAGTGCGGTCAGGACGCGGCCATCCTCGCGGTACGTCGCGGTCACCTGCTCGACGCTGACCGCTGCAGGAGGGCGAGCCGCGCGGCTCGCATTCTGGATCACCGCCGGCACAGGCGTGTCAGGCTAGTCATGTTCGTGATTGCATGGGCGGCAGGATCCGCATGGTCACGAGCGACTCTCTCCGCCGGACGCGAGGTCATCCAGGACCAGCGCGGCGATCTGGTTGCCGAGGCGGACGCTGTAATTCGTCCCTCGATCCTCCGGGTAGATCTGTGTAGTGTTCGCGAGATAGAGGCCAGGTAGTCCAGTTCGGTGAGGGGGCATCTTTTCGCTGTAGCGGAGCGGCACGATCGGTTGCGCGGCCCGTTCGCGAAAGACCCAGAATCGGCTGATCCAGTCCGCGCCGAACGAGGGGTTCACCTTGCGAAGGTAGGGCACATACCGATCAAGGAGATCATCGTCCGGCATCGTGAACCAGGGATCGTCCGGTTCGAGGTACTTGCTCAGGTAGACGTAATGGCGGCCCTCATAACTCGAAGGGGCGATGAAGTTGGTGTGCTCGATGATCGCGGTGAACGGCAGATCCGGGTCGGCGATGTTGAGCCAGTAAACATCGGAAAGCGGCCGGTCCAGCTCGAGTAGGGCGACAACCGCTGCCTCATACGCAAGCGACCCGAGG
>CAIPGK010000677.1 GCA_903864575.1 uncultured Chloroflexota bacterium | reverse complement strand
GGCCGCGGCGCGTCCGACATGAAGGGAGCCTGCGCGGCATACGTGATGGCTGCGCGCATCCTGAACGACATGGGCATCCGCTTGCAGGGCGATCTCGTTCTGGCGCAGGCGTCCGGGGAGGAATCGGGCAGGCGCGACATCGGCTGCAATACCATCCTCGACCGCGGGTACCGCACCGATCTCGCTGTTTTTCCGGAGCCGTCGAACTTCGCCATCTATCCGACCATCAAGGGTGAGATCTATTTCCGGCTGACGGTTCCCGGGAAATCAACCCACATTTGCAACCGCCATCTCGTTGCCCAGGCACTCCCGCATGGAGTTGAGCGGCCGGGCATTTCCGCCATCGACAACATGCTCAAGTACCAGCTCGCGATCCTCGAACTCGAGCGCAACTGGCTTCTTTGGCGCACGAATCCGAACGTGGCATCCGGCGGGATGTTCATCAACATCAACACCATTCAGGGCGGGACCTCGCTGACCTCCGTTCCCGACTCCTGCGAAGTGACCGGCTCCCTGCTCTTCTACCCTGATCTCACCGCCGAGGAGGTGATGGCCGACATCCGCGCCGCCATCGACCGCGTCACAGCCAACGATCCATGGCTTCGGGAGCACCCGCCAGTGCTCGACCTCCCACTCGATGCCGCCTCGGCCGCGCCCTGGGTGAAAGAACCGGTCAATGTCGCCTTCGACGATCCCGCAGTGACCACCATCGCAGACTGCGTTCGCCGTGTGCGAGGAACGGAGCCCGTGGTGCAGACCTCGCCGTTCGTTTGCGACGCAAATTTCTGGTTCCCGAAGGGACAGAAGTCTGTTGTGTTCGGCATCGGGGATCCGAGTTGGGGCATTCACGGCGCGAACGAGTTCCTGCCGATTGACGATCTCATCCTGGGCACGAAACTCTTTGCCGCCGCCACCATGGACTGGTGCGGGGTCTCCTGAGGGCGGCGGAAGAAACGGACGAGCCGGGGAGTTCGCTACCCCGGCTCGTCACGGCTCCGCTCAGAACCCCTCGCTTTCGTCCAGCGGCGCGGACTCCACCCACCCGGCGACCGGGGAAGGAGCGGCCCCCGGGCGTCGCCAACTGCCGGAAGACCTGGCGAACCATCGCCCACCGCTTCTCTCGATCGCGATCGGGAACCCGAAACAGGTGGACAAGTTCTCCTGCGTCAACGTTTCACCGATCGGTCCGCAGGCAACCACCTCCCCGCCGCGAAGCAGGAGCGCATGGGTCGTGGTTTCCGGAATCTCCTCGAGATGATGGGTCACGAGGACACTGGTCAATGCAGGCTGTTCGCTGACCAGCCCGGAAATGGCGCCAATCAGCGCCTCTCTTGCGGGCAGATCGAGACCGACCGCCGGCTCATCCAGCAAGAGGATTTCGGGATTCGTCATCAGCGCGCGGGCGATCCTTGCGCGCTGCCGCTCCCCCTGCGAACAGGTCGCCACCGGGCGTTCCAGCATTGATTCACAGCCAACGAGTCCGAGCATCGCTCGCGCATGGGCCCGATCTGCCGCGCTGTACCGATCCCATAGCGGACGCACGGACGCCGTCAGGCCACTCAGCGCCACCTCTTCGATGGTCATCCAATCGAGGACCTTCTGCGAGGCATCGACCACGCCAATCCGCTTCCTGAGTTCCAGAATGTCCGTCTTGCCGAAGCGCCCTCCGAGAACCGAGACCTCCCCCGAACTGGGATGGCGGGAGGCGCCGGCTAGCGACAGCAACGTGCTCTTGCCCGACCCGTTCGGACCCAGCAACGCCCAATGCTGCCCGCGTTCGACGCACCAGTCGATGCCCCGCAGGATGTCGACCCGTTCCGGCGACCAGATCCGAATGGCGCGCATGTGGAGAGCGGGCGTTGCCTGTCCCACGATCAGCGGCCCAAACGAACGACGGGATTCACCAGCGACCCGATCTGTGCGATCCGGATTTCCACTTCGTCGCCATGCTCCAGCGTAAACTCGGAAGGTGGAATGATTCCAGTGCCGGTCATCAGGAAGGCGCCATGCGGGAAGTCGTTGTCCCGAAACAGATAGTCGACCAGATGGTCGAGTTTGCGGTGGATCTGGTTGCTCGAGGTCTGGCCGCGGAAGTGCTCGTTGCCCTCGCGGCGAATAATGAGCGTGATGTCGAGATCGTTTGGATCTGCAATCTCCCAGGCCAGCGCAACGACCGGACCAAGCGCCGCGCACTTGTTGTACACCTTGGCTTGCGGCAGATAGAGCGGATTCTCGCCCTCGATCGAGCGCGAGGAAACGTCGTTTCCAATGGTGTAGCCGATGATTTCGCCACGATTGCCAAGGGCGATGGCAAGCTCCGGCTCTGGCACATCCCACGTCGAGTCGCGGCGAACCGCGATCTCCTCTCCGGGACCGGAAACGCGGCTTGGGGTCGCCTTCAGGAAGATTTCGGGCCGCTCGGCATCGTACACGAGATCGTAGACGCTCTTCTGCGTCGACTCCTCCATCCGCGCATCACGCGAGCGAAGGTAGGTCACGCCAGCAGCCCAGACCTCCTGGTGGTCGACCGGGGCACCAATCGAGACCGACGTCATCGGAACGCTCGCGGCGCCTGCCGCGCGCTCGATGGCGCTGCGCAGACCTTCTCCCCCAAGGTTGAGGGCGTCCGCCATGGTGGCTGGTCCGCCATTGGCTCCGAGGTCGATCACGGCGTCGCCGGTGATAAATCCAAGTCGAGGCGATTCCCCCGCGGCGGTGCGGTAACGGCAAATGGGCACAGATGCTCCCCTTGCGCGAACATGGCGCGCTGCTCTCTCGCTCGGTTCCCTGAGGAGGATGGTACGCGAGCCTTCGGCCTGTGCCAACAGGCGAAGCCGCGTCAGATGCCGAGCATCTGCCGCGCCCGCTCGATCCCGAGGTCGGCGGCGAGGTCGAGATCGATCCCGGCCTCGGCGAGACTCTGCCGAAAGGCCAGGACGAGCGTCATCTCATCCTCGTTCAGGCGATACCCGTTGGCTTCTAGCGCATCCAGCAGATCGTCCCGCGCGGCGGCGCGGAACTCGGCATCGGTCATCGCCTGTTCGGCGAGCCGACGCAACACCTCGACCCGAATCTCGAGCTGTTCGGCAATCGCGTCGTGATGGTCCATCGGAGACCGACTCCACTCGCGCAGCAGTCAAATTCGGGCTCATTGTACATGCGACCATCTTCGAGGTGCTCAGAGACGAACCGCCGACGCCTCGAGGGCGTATACAGAGGTGAGGGAGATTCGGGTCACTGGAGGCACTTCATCATGGTACGGGTACGCAGACCGGTCGTGTTGGGCGGCGAGCGCCAGCACAGTCCTGGTCCTACGCCGCTGGAACCAGTCGTTTGCACCGGATGTCAAACGGTGCTCGACGATGCCCAATGGCGAGCGTTCAGGGTCTGCTCGGCGTGCGGCTGGCATGAGCGGCGCTCGGCGCGGGAAACCATCGCCGCGATTGTCGATGCCGGCACCTTTCGCGAGACAGACGGCAGACTCAGTTCCCGTGACCCCCTCGACTTTCTCGATGATCAACCTTATGCCGAGCGCCTGCGGGATACCCAGCGCAAGACGGGGGAGTCAGACGCCATCGTCACTGGTCGGGCCAGTATCGGCGGATGCGACGTCATGCTCGCAGTGCTCGATTTCAACTTCCTCGGCGGTTCGATGGGCGTTGTCGTTGGCGAGAAACTCGTTCGTGCAGCAGAGCGTGCCGGCAAATCCCGCCGCCCATTGGTGACGGTGGTCGCGAGCGGCGGCGCGCGGATGCAGGAGGGGTTGCTCTCGCTCATGCAAATGGCCAAGACCGCCGCGGCCATCAAGCGCTTGCATGATCGCGGTGTCCCCTACATTTCGGTTTTGACCAACCCGACAACCGGTGGTGTCTTTGCCTCCTTCGCCAATCTCGGGGACGTCACCCTTGCCGAACCGGGGGCATTGATCGGGTTCGCGGGGCCGCGTGTCGCGGAACAGGTCATCGGCCGGAAACTCCCCCCCGGGACCCACTCCGCCGAATTTCTGCTCGGTCACGGGATGATTGACGCCATCGTGCCCCGGCCTGAACTTCGCGACACCCTCGCACGGTTGTTGGACATGCTTACCTCCCCGCGACGAACGTTCCCGGTACGGTTTCCGGAGGCAAGAGGCGTTCCGGAGTGCGAGGAATCGGATGCCTGGGCCCGCGTGCAGGGCGCGCGTCATATCGACCGCCCGACCAGCATGGACTACCTCGACCGGATGGTTGACGGGTTTTTCGAGCTTCGGGGCGATCGGATGTCTGGCGATGACCCTGCGGTCATCACCGGCATCGGGATGATCTCGGGGAATCCGGTGGTCATCGCCGCAATGGAGCGAGGTCACGACCCTGAGCGCGAAAAGCATCATGGCGGCATGGCTCGCCCGGAGGGCTACCGCAAGGCCCAGCGAGCAATGCGTCTTGCTGCCCGCCTTGAGTTGCCGCTGTTGACCCTCGTGGACACGCCGGGCGCCTACCCGGGCCCGGAGTCGGAGGAGGGCGGCCTTGCCGGCGAGTTGGCCGCATGCATGGCGATGCTGAGCGATCTCCCGACTCCGACAGTCGCGGCGGTGATCGGCGAGGGCGGCAGCGGCGGGGCGCTCGCCATGGCAGTCGCGGACCGGGTGCTGATGCAATCGGGCGCTATTTATTCGGTGATCGCTCCGGAGGGAGCGGCGACCATCCTGTTCAGGTCGGCTGAACGAGCGCCGGAATTGTCGGAACGGCTGAAGATCACGGCGCCGGAGCTTCGACGCCTCGGACTGATCGACGCGGTCGTCCGGGAACCGGACGGCGGAGCGGCATCCGATCCCGACGGGGCCGCGGCATTGCTCGCGGAGGAGGTCATTGCGGCGTTTGCTACGCTCCAGACGCTCAAGCCATCACGTCTCGTGAGCGAGCGTTGGGAGCGCTATCAGGCGGTGGGCCGGGATCATGCCGGCACATTGCGTCGATTCACCTTTTCGATGCCTGAGAGCCTGCGATCGGTGGGATCAGCGGCTCCCACCTTTGCCCGGGCCGTCGGCGCTAGAGTACCCACGCGCTCGCGCCATCATCGATAGAAAAGCAACCCGGGCAAGCCTTAGCTCGCCCGGGTCCGACACTCGATGGGTGGCAGGCGTCAGACGCCGACGGCAGCGCGTCCGAGCACGGGTGTCCGCCAGTGTTCGAAGCGGGATTCGTTGCCGCGGAGGGTATCGTCGAACGCTGCCTCCAGCGCCTTCGTCACCGGCCCAATCTTGCCGTCGCCGACCTCGTAGTGATCGACCGAGATGATTGGGCTAATCTCAGCTGCCGTACCACAGGTGAAGAGTTCGTCCGCGGTGTAGAGCTCGGTGCGGTCAATCGGGCGCTCCACTACCTGCATGCCGAGAACGTCCCGCGCGAGCACCATCAGCGCGTCCCGGGTGATGCTTTCGAGGATGCTGCTGGTGACATCCGGCGTGAGGAACACGCCGTCCTTGATCATCGCCAGGCATGCGCCCGGACCCTCTGCAACAGTTCCGCGATTGTTGAGGAAAATGGCGGTGTCGTAGCCGTCCATCCGCGCCTCGGTGCTGCCGAGCTGGCTGTTGCGGTAGTTGGAGAGGTTCTTGATGCGCGGCGGCATCACGTCTTCGGAAATCCGACGCCATGAGCTAACCTTGGCGGTCATCGTCATGCCGGTCTTGAGGTGAGTTGCCATCGGCGCGGTGTTGATGAGGAACCCGGCCTCCGATGCGCCTGTCTGGGCGAAGCGCTTCCCAGAGGTGTCGGCGCTATAGACCAGCGGCCGGATGTAGGTATCCTCCGTGACCTCGTTGGCGGTCATCAGTTCGAGAATGGCTCGGGTAATCTCGTCGACTGAATAATCCTGCCGGAGGCGGACGAGTTTCATCGACCGTTCCAGACGCTCGAGGTGCTCCTGCAGCCGGAACACATGAAGCTGCGTGCCATCCACGCTGGCGTAGGCTCGAATTCCTTCAAAGATCGCGCCAACGGTGGACCAGCCGAGTTCGGTCACGTGGACCGTGGCGTCCTCCCAGCGCACCATCTTTCCGTTCCACCAAACGTACGCAGGATGTGCCTCGTGGCCTGCCACGGTCTCCTCCTCGGGTGACGACATCAATCGGAAAACCCTCGCATTTCTGCGAGGATGCCCCGCCAGTTGCGCAAGTATCGCACGCGACGTTCCCTGGCCCACGGGATGGTCCGATCCTTCTGGATCGGACCATCGAGCTCTGGCCTAGTCGGCCGGCCGGCCCTCGATCG
>CAIPGK010000676.1 GCA_903864575.1 uncultured Chloroflexota bacterium | reverse complement strand
TTCGCCTGGGGTGCGCGAAGGGGTCAGGCGACCCCGGCCGCCTCCTCGATCCCTGCCTCGCGGAGGCGTTCGGCCTCGTCGGCGGCGCGGAGCTCGAGGACAAAGGGGTCGATCTGCCCGTCCAGCACACCAGGGATGTTGCTCAGGTTGAGGTTGATCCGGTGGTCGCTGATCCGATCCTGCGGGAAATTGTAGGTTCGGATCTTCTCGCTGCGCTCGCCCGATCCGATCTGGGAGCGGCGGGCGTCGCCACGCTCCTGGGCAAGCTTCTCCTGCTCGATGTCGTACAGGCGCGACCGGAGGACCGTGAGCGCCTTGGAGCGATTCTTCAGCTGGCTCTTTTCGTCCTGGCAGGTGACGACCAGCCCGGTTGGAAGGTGAGTGATGCGCACCGCCGAGTCGGTGGTGTTCACGCTCTGCCCGCCGTTCCCGGAAGACCGGTAGACATCGATCTTGAGTTCGTTCTCCGCGATCTGGATGTCGACCTCCTGCGCTTCCGGCAGCACCGCCACCGAAGCGGTGCTGGTGTGGATGCGGCCCTGGCGCTCGGTGGCGGGGACACGCTGCACGCGATGGACGCCGGACTCGTAACGGAGATGGGAATAGGCGCCCTTGCCCCTCACTTCGAAGATGACTTCGCGGAACCCGCCGCCGTCGGTTTCGGTCATCGAGAGGATTTCCGTCTTCCAGCGGTTGCGCTCGGCGTAGCGGGTGTACATGCGGTAGAGATCGGCCGCGAAGAGCGCTGCCTCGTCCCCACCGGTGCCGGCGCGGATTTCGACGATGACGTTCTTTTCGTCGTTCGGGTCCTTCGGCACCAGCAACGATTTCACGCGAGCTTCGAGAGCGTCCTTACGGTCGCGGAGGACGCGGAGTTCGTCCTGAGCCATGTCGGCCATTTCCGGATCGCTGGCGAGGAGTTCGGTTTCATCGATGGCGGTGTCGACATCGCGCAGTTCGCGCCACGCCATCACGATATCTTCCATTTCGGCGCGCTCGCGCCCGATTTCCTGCATTCGGGCGGGGTTGGTCGCCACACCGGGCTCGGCCATCTGTCGCTCGAGGTCCTCGAACCGGCGCTCGACGTCGGCGAGCATGTCAAACAGGGCGCTCATGTATCGGATCCATCCTTGCAGGCCGGGGTGATGTGGTCATGTAGGGGAATGCGCGCTCGCCCGGCCGGCATCGTCAGCGCGTATCGCAACCGACCAATGATAGTTGATGCGAGGTCCGGACCCCAGCATGGGGACATGGACACGCGAACGGGGCGGGAGGACGTCCTCCCGCCCCGCAGCCGTGTCGTGCTCCGCTACAGCGAGGCGACCGCGTTCCGGTAGTGACCGAGGAAGTCGCGGATTTGCTCCTCGTTGACGACCAGCGGCGGAATGATCCGGATCGCCTGGTCGTAGGTGCCGCAGGTAATGAGCAGGATCCGCTGTTCCATCATCCTCGCAAGCACCTTGTTCACGGCCTCCGGGTTCGGCGAGCCATCCGGGTGGACGAACTCGGTGGCGACCATGAGGCCGAGGCCGCGAACGTCGCCGATGACCGGGTAGTCGGACTGGATGTCGCGAAGCCCTGCCATCAGGATGTTGCCCATGCGCGCGGCATTGCCCGGGAGGTCCTCATCGCGCATCACCTGGAGGGTGGCGTAGGCGGCGGCGGTGGCGACGGCGTTGCCGCCATAGGTTCCACCGTGGCTGCCGGGGGCCCACTTGTCCATGATCGCCTTGTCGGAGACGACGGCGGCGACCGGCATGCCGGAGCCGATGCCCTTGGCGGCGGTCATGATGTCGGGCACGACCCCGAAGTGCTCGAACGCCCACATCTTCCCGGTGCGGCCCATGCCGGTCTGCACTTCATCGAGGATCATCATGATCCCGTGCTTCGAGCACAGCTCGCGGACCATCTGCATCCAGCGGGCGGTCGGAACCATGTATCCGCCTTCGCCAGCAACGGTCTCGATGAGGATGCCTGCCACATCGTCGGCCATCACGAGCTGATCGAACATGAGTTCCAGCTCGCGGAAGTACATCAGGTCCTGATCCTCCTTCGGGCCCGCGTATGGGCTCCGGTAGAGGTATGGGTAGGGAGCGTGGTAGACGCCGGAGAGCAGCGGCTCGTAGTGACCACGCACCTTGACACGGCTGCTGGTGACGGTCATCGCCGCGTGGGTGCGGCCGTGGAACGCGCCGCGGAATGCGATGATCGACGGGCGGCCAGTGGCGATCTTGGCGAGCTTGATGGCGCCTTCGGTAGCCTCGGCCCCGGAGTTGGTCCAGAAGACCTGATTGAGATTGTCGGGCAGGGTGGCGGTCAGCGCGAGGCTGGCCTTCATCATCGGCTCGTGGGCGAGAATGTTGGCCTGTGCGTGGATGATCTTGGCCGCCTGCTCCTGGATCGCCGAGACGACCCGCGGGTGGCAGTGGCCGGTGTTGACGACGGCGATGCCGGAGGTGAAGTCAGCCCAACGGTTGCCGTCGGTGTCCCAGATGTAGATGCCCTTGCCGTGATCGACAATCACCGGGCTGTACCGGCCGATCACGCGGGGCATGATCGCGGCGGGGTCGAGCGCGATGCGCTCCGGCGCGGAAACCATTGCTGCACACCCTTTCACTGTTTTGCCGGGGCTACCCCGGCCATTCCGACGCATTGCTGGAAGCGGCGGGCATGACGACTCGCCGCGAGGAAGTGGCGGAAGTTGCTAGCCGCCAGACTTCTTCCTCTCCTTCTGGGCCTTGTAGAACGCCTTGCTGCGGGACTCGGCGAACGCCTGAGCCTGGCGCTCTTCACCCTCGGCGCGTTCCCGGTAGGCCTGCGCTGCCGCGGCAAGGTTCTCTTCCAGACGAAGAAGGTCGTTGTAGACGGTGATGTCGTTGGTGGCAACCGGGGTCCGCTGCAGCATTTTCACCAGTTCGGACATGGATCGCGCGGTCGCGTTGGCGGCGGATGGCGTCTTCGCCCGTGCGAGGATGGCATCGACCAGGGCGATCGTTTTCTGCGATGCGCCTTCGTCGAGCAACTGCTCGCGGATGCGCTCGAGCCCTTCGGAGACGTACATGCCGACCCTCCAGCCTCGGCCCTGCGGTGGGCCCCTGCTTTGCCCGGAGTATACATGCAGCGGATGTGCAAACGGGTTACGCCCAGCCGGTCCAGGGCGCTCCGGCGTCATCCCACTCGCCCTCTACGGCGCGGTCATCGTCTGCCTCGAGCAGGCGAGTATAGTGCGCCTGCCGGAACCGCCACATGGCCGCGTCGCTGCGCGCGCCGTCCTCATCGGCAAGGCGGGCGATCTCGTCAAACGCCTGCTCCACGGACTCGGGGTCGCAGGTCCGGCCGGGTTGCCTTCTCCAGTTCAGGAAGGCAATCCAGTATTCGGCGGCGGCGAGCAGATCCCCAAGCCGCTCGGCCAGCTCCGCGAGGCGGCTGGTGGCTTCGTAGGCGGCATCGCCGTCGCCGAGCTCGCTTGCGGTGGCGAGCCCGCCTTCCCAGAGCGTGTCGGCCAGCAGGTCGTCCTCGACTTCCTCGGCGACCTCGGCCAGGGCAAACAGGGTCTCCAGAGCATCCTCCCCGGACAGGTTCTCGGCGAGGGTTTCGAGCATCGGCTCGACCATCTCGGCGAGCGCGGGATCGTCCGCCCGACGTGCGAACCACCGCGCCCCGCGCTTCGGTCCGGCCTCGGCGAGCGCGGGGGCGAAGGCGTCCCACCCCTTCTGCAGGGCGGCGTCGAGCTTCGGATCCGCCGTGAAAATCAGCGGCGAGGGAACGCCGGAAAGGTCGGTCATGGTGGCTCCGTGCCGGTCGTTCGGCGGCTGGACGCTTGACAGCCGCGCGGGCAGGTCGGTATCGTGGAGATATGGACAGCAAGCGACTGACCATCTTGACGAGCAGCGCGGCCGCAACCTCCCGGTTCGGCTTTTATCAGTTTACCCGTCCGGCGTCGCCGGTGGGACTGGAGGTGCTGCGCTAGCGAGAGGCTGCCCCCAACCCGCTCACCGACGCCGGAGCCGAGGCAAATGCCTCGGTTTTTTGTTGTCCCGTGAAACCGTACGCTGCTGAAAGGAGCGCATGATGTTGATCGTTCTTGCCCTCGATGCCCCGGAATCCACCCGAACCGGACTGCTCGCCGCGGCTGCGGCCGCAGGATTCGAGGCCCGGGTCGCGGATGACGGACGGGGCCGGCCGGTAATCGGGGTCAGTGGCGACTTGCACCACGACCTGCTGGCGATGCAGGGCATCGACCGGGTCCTCCCGAAGCACAAACCCTACATGCTGGCCAGCCGCGAGCATCGGCAGGATTCGCCCTCGGTCGTGATGGTCGGCGCCGTACCAATTGGCGCGGGCAGGCCGGTCATCATGGCGGGGCCATGCGTGATCGAGGATCGCTCCTCGTTGATCGAGAACGCGCGGCTTGCGCAGGCTGCCGGCGCGGACATCCTGCGCGGGGGGGCGTTCAAGCCCCGAACGTCGCCCTACGCTTTCCAGGGGCTCGGCGAAGACGGCCTTCGCTACCTCGCTGCCGCCCGCGAGGCGACCGGGATGCCGGTGGTGACCGAGGTGATGGAACCGGACCAGGTGGATCTCGTTGCGGGCTACGCCGACATGCTGCAGATCGGGGCACGAAACATGGCGAACTTCCCGTTGCTGCGGAAGGTGGGCGCGACCGGGAAGCCCGTCCTGCTCAAACGGGGGTTCTCGGCGACCGTCGAGGAGTGGCTGATGAGCGCCGAGTACATTCTGGCCGGGGGCAACAGGGATGTCGTGCTCTGCGAGCGCGGAATTCGCGGGTTCGACCCGGCATTCCGCTTCAACCTCGACCTGAACGCGGTGCCGATGGCGAAAGATCTCTCCCACCTCCCGGTCGTCGTGGATCCGAGCCACGGCACCGGTCGCCGGCAACTGGTGAGCCGGATGGCGCTCGCCGGACTCGCGTGCGGCGCGGACGGACTGATCGTCGAAGTCCACCCCGATCCGGACAACGCGCTGTGCGATGGAGCGCAGACCATCACCCCGGCCGACCTCGCGGCAATCGTCCGGAAAGGACGCGCCATCCAGGCCGCATTGCTCGACCCGACGACGATTGGCGCGGCCGCCGATTGATTGGGGTCCGCCATGTTCCCCGCGCCGCTGATTTCTGTCATGCTGCCGCCATTGGCGGGAGCGCGGCCGGTCCGGCGCGGATGCCGGCGGAGCGCTGCCGGAGTTGGCTTCGTCCCACGCGGGAGGCTGCAATGGCCTGGACGTTCACGATCTGCGATGTCTTTACCGAGCGGCCGCTTGCTGGGAACCAGCTCGCGGTATTCACCGATGCGACCGGCATTCCGGAACAGCTCCTCCAGCTGATCGCGAGAGAGATCAACTTCTCCGAGACGGTCTTTCTCTACCCGGCCGCAACCGGGGCCGATGCGAGGATGCGCATTTTCACGCCGAACAGCGAACTCCGGTTCGCAGGCCACCCGATCATCGGGGCTGCGGTCGTGATTGGCGCGCAGCGAGGGGCGAAGGAGATCAGGATCGAGACCGGCGCGGGCATCGTGCCCGTATCCCTGACCCCGCGCGAGGGACGGTACGTCGCCGGCAGGATGCGGCAACCGGTGCCGACCATTTCCCCGTGGCGCAACCCCGAAAGTCTGTTGTTGGCGCTGGGAACGACGTCGTCGACCCTGCCAGTGGAGATTTACGACAACGGCATGGTTCACGTCTACGTCGGGTTCGAGACCCGCGATCAGGTTCGCGCACTCCACCCCGACCCCTATGACCTCGCCATGATCGCGCGGGAGCGGGGAATGCCGACGATCGGCATCGTCTGTTTCGCCGGAACCGGGCAGGATTGGAAAAGCCGCATGTTCTCCCCGGCAGCAGGCGTCACCGAGGACGCTGCGACCGGATCAGCCGCGGGTCCGCTGGCCTGTCACCTGTTCCGGTATGGAAAGATCGAGGCCGGGGTGGACGTCGAGATCCGGCAGGGCCGGGAGATCGGCAGGCCGAGCGTGCTGCACACGACGGTCTACGGATACCCGGATCGGATCGAGCGGGTAGAGGTCTCCGGAGGAGCGGTGATCGTCGGTCGCGGCGAATTTGATGAAGACGTGCTCAGGACGCTGATCTAGATATCTGGCGCTTCGGCTCAGGGTGAACGTACACTCCGGCTTCGATCAGGTGATCCGGAGGTTTGCGATGCCCTTGCTCTCGCCGATTGCGCCCTGTCTCTGGTTCGATGGAGTGGCCCTGGAGGCCGCCGAGTTTTACTGTTCGGTCTTCCCCGATTCGCAGGTGGTTCAGGCATGGCGTTTTACGGAGATGACGCCCGATCCTGACGGTCAGGTCCTGTTCGTCGACTTCATTCTCAATGGGCAACCGTTTCAGGCGCTGAATGGCGGCCCGCTGTTCACGTTCGACGAGGCGGTCTCCTTCGTCGTGGAGTGTCGGGATCAGGCGGAGATCGACCACTATTGGGATGCCCTGCTGGGGGACGGCGGCACGCCTGTCCAGTGCGGGTGGCTCCGCGACCGCTACGGTTTGTGCTGGCAGGTCGTCCCAACCGGTTTCGCGGAGATGATGCGAGGCCCGGAGCCGCGCCGCGCTGCGCAGGCAATGGCCGCAATGTACGAGATGGTCAAGTTCGACATCGCCGCGCTTCAGGCTGCATACGACGCCTGAGCCAAAGGACGAGGCGCCGTCGCGACGGGGTCGCCTCGGGCCCGACTTTCACAGAGCTGCGAGGACCGCATGGCACGGACGAAAACCCATCTGAACTTCGCGCGCGAGACGGAAGAGGCGTTCGCCTTCTACCGGGCCGCGTTCGGGACCGAGTTTCTCGGAGGCATTCGCCGGTATCGCGATATCCCGACGGACGCAGGGTTTCCTGCGCTCCCGGATGAGGACCTCGACCTCATCACCGATATTCGCCTGCCGATTCTCGGGGGGCATTTGCTCGTCGGAACCGACGCCCCGCCGTCGATGGGGATGACGATGAATCCCGGGAACAACGTGTACATCAGCATCGAGCCGGACAGCCGGGACGAGGCGGACCATCTCTTCGCGGCACTGTCCCGCGGCGGCGTGGTG
>CAIPGK010000675.1 GCA_903864575.1 uncultured Chloroflexota bacterium | reverse complement strand
GCCCTTGGTGCAGCGGTTGGCCTTCCCGCTGCGGTCGCCGCAGGGACCTTCGGGCTTGATGTGGCGAGCCCTGGCGGCGATGTCGCCTGCGAAGGAGGCGCTGGCGAGCGAAGCGACGACGGCGCCGATGCCGGCGCGCCGGGTTGCCGCGCCGCCGAGCAGGCGGGTGATACGGTCGAACGACGTGTGGTCCATCGATACTCCTCCGGCGAGCTGTGCCGAACGTCCGGGATCGTCAAGTGGACGCTCCCCCAGGAACGGCCCGGCGTCTATCGTAGGGGTGGGGTGTGCGAAGCGATAGGGGGTTTATGTACCGAATCGTGTACTGGAATTGAGCGCGGGCCGCAGACACGAGGACCGGAAACTGACATACTTGACGCATGGGGCAAGCGGGGACTGAACCGTCATCAACGACACCAAAACGGGCAGACGTCTCGTTCGGAGAGCTCCTCCGGACGCTGCGTGTTGCCGCGCGGATGACGCAGGGGGAGCTTGCCGACCGTTCCGGTGTGAGCCGGGGAACGATCAGCGATCTCGAGCGCGGCACCCGCCGAACGCCGCAGGGCGAATCGGCGCGGATGATCGCGGACGCCATCGGTCTCGAGGGAGCGGACCGGGACCGCTTCCTGCGCGTCATCCGGGAGCAACGCGCGCCGCGCCGCCGGAAAGCGGTGGTGTCGTCCCACCTGCCGGTTCTGGACATTCCGATCCTCGGCCGGGAGGCCGAGCTTGCGGCGGTGGCGGCGGCGGTCGCGAAGGGCGAACGGCTCGTCACGCTGGTGGGGCCGGGCGGGGTCGGCAAGAGCAGGCTCGCGCTGGAGGTTGCGGCTCGCGCGGCGGAACGGAGCGGGCAGCGAGTCGTCTGGACGCCGCTCCATGCGGTCGACGATCCTACCCGGCTGATGGCCGCGATCGCGGCGGCCTGCGGCGCTCCGGAACGGCTGGATGTGCCGCCAGCGGGCAGGATCATCGACGCCCTGAGCGGACAGCAGGCGTTGATCGTGCTCGATACCATGGAGAGGCTGCTTCCTGCCGCGCCGGAGATCGGCGCGCTGCTCGGGGCGCTGCCGGACCTGGTGGTGCTCGTCACCAGCCGGGAGGCGCTCCGGGTGTCGGCCGAGCGGCTCATCTCGATCGATCCCCTGCCGGTGCCGTCGCCGCGGGACGATCGGGCCGCGCTGGCGGCGAACCCGGGGGTCGCGCTCTTCCTGCGCTGGGCCGGAGCTGGCCCCGACAGCCACGACGACGCCACGCTGCTGCCGAGCGCCGCGCGGGTGGTGCGGTTGGTGGATGGGCTGCCGCTGGGGATCGAGCTGGCGGCGGCGCAGGCGCGGACGCTGCCCGCGTCGGCGGTCGCGGACCTGCTGGAGCAGGCGGGGCTGGACGCGCTTGCGCACGGTCCGCGGGATGGCGATCGTCGCTTCATATCAATGGAAGACGCGATCGCGTGGAGCGTGGATCTCCTGCCGGATCATGCCCGCCGCCTCCTGCTGATGCTGGGGGTGTTCCACGACGGATTTGCGGTGGATGCGGTGACCGGCGTGGGCCACGCCATCGGGGACCCGAAGCTGGCGGCGGGACTTCCCGCGCTGGTGCACGGACACATCGTCCGGCCATCCGGGGGCCGCTACACGCTGCTCGAGCCGGTGCGTCTCTTTGCGGTCGCGCGGTTGCAGGCATCGGGCGGGGAGGTCGCGGCGCGAGATGCCCACGCGCGCTGGTACCGCGCGTGGATCTGGGAGCGGGGCGAGGAGATCCAGGGAGCCGATCCCGGCCCGGCGCTGGCGGCGGTGGACCGGGAATTCGCGAACGTGCGTCACGCCTCGGCCTGGCTGGCCAGCCACGGCGAGCCGGAGGGCGCGATCGCCATCGCGGCCAGTCTCGGGAGTTGGCTGGAGATTCGCGGCCGCTACGTCGATGGCCGGGACCTGGTGGACGAGGCGCTCGCGGCAGCCGATGGCGGAGTCACCGGAGACCGGCTGGCAACGGCGTTGTTCTGGTCGGGACAGGCGGCCTCGATGCAGGGCGACATTCCGGTGACGATGGGCCGCGTCAGCCAGTTGCGCGCGCTGGCGGAGCAGGTCAGCCCTGCCGCCGATCCGGCGGACCTCCGCGCCCTCGCGCTGCTGCTCGAGAGCGCCATCGCCGAAATGCATCCGTCGACGGCCGCGGACGCGCCGCGCTACTTGCGCGAGGCGCACGGGCTGCTGCCAGCGGGAACGGCGACCTTCACCCGGTGGGCGATCTGCCTGCGGCTGGGCGTCGAGCTCGCGGCGAACGGCGAGTGCGAGGCGGCGTTGCCCTTGCTGGAGGAGGCGCTGGCGATCGCCGAGGTCCGCGACCGGCTGATCGAGAAACCGGTGCCGCTGATCCAGCACGGCTTTGCCCTGCTGGAACTCGGACGGTCTGATGAAGCCGCTCCGGAACTCGCGGCGGGGGTGGGAATCGCGTGCAAGCTGGGTCTCGACGTGGCGGCGACCCTCGCCATCCTGTGCATTGCGTGGTCGCTCAGCAGGCAGGAGGCCCCCGAGGGCTGGGCGCCAGCGGCGCGCATCCTCGGCGCGGCGGAAGAACGGTGCGCCCGATCCGGCCTGCAGCTTGGCGCGGTGTGGGATGAACGGGTCGCGCGCATCAAGGAACGGCTCGGAGCGCGGCTCGGCCCGGGCCGCTGCGCGGAACTCCTGCGCCTCGGCGGCGAGTTGACCCTTGCCGACGCGGGGGCGCTGGCGCAATCGGCCATCCTTCGCCGCCAGTCCGGCTGACGCAAGCGGTCCCGCGGTTGCAGGTTGTCATGGCCGTGGCTGTTGCCGTGGCTGCAGGAACCTGCCAGCCAGCAGTTTTTTCGGGTGATGGATACTTGCCCCATGATCGGCAAGCCGGGGAGGGTGGACGAATGACCTGGATCGTGCTGGTGGCGGCGGTGACGGTGGTGTACCGCTGGCGCGGCAAGCGATGGTGGGATTCGTTCATCTGGGCGGCGTTCACCGTGCTCGCCGCGTGGGCGGTGGTCGTTGCGATCGCGCTGAAGTTCGGGGCGTAGCCGGCCGGGCGCCGCGGCGCGATCCGGGCGAGAGCAGCGGGATCGGCGGCAGCGGTCAGGAGCGGATGTAGATCAGCATCCCGTCCGGGTCGAGATCGCGGCCGCGGGCGATGAGGTCCTCGGCGGCGGCGGCTCCCAGCATGTCGTTTGCCCACAGGCGCTGTTCGGCGTTCGCGGCATCCCAGTAGGGGCTGAACTTGTAGTCCTCCGATGGCATGGTGATCCGCTCCAGCAACGAGCGATACGCGCCGGTGAGGATCATGGCGCGGGTCAGGCCGACGTCGTCCCGGCGGAGCGCGGCGGCGCGGGCCAGCCCGAGCACCGCGAAAATGAGCAAGCCGAGGCCCTTGACCGCGTGGGCGATCTCGGCCGCGGCGGCGAGACGGCGCTCCGCCTCATCGAGCCGCCCGAGTTCCAGCAAGGTGAACCCGAGGCGGGAGAGGGGAACCGCCTGGTCCAGCGCGCACCCGCGATCCGCTGCGCCGCGGACGGCTGCTTCGAGCAGGGGGAGCGCCTCAGCGGATTCGCCCAGCTCCTGCAGGTGGCCGCCGAGGGTCAGGCGCGCGGCCCATTCGCCGTAGCCGCTGGGGGCATCCGCCGCGGACGCCAACGCGTAGCGGGCCATCGGCAGCGCCTCCTCGGGCGATTCATGGTTGTAGCGAGCGCGGATGGCGTCCAGCACGAGCGCGCGCGTCTCATACTCCCGGTCCCCCGCGGCGGCGGCGAGATCGTGCAGGGTGATTGCGGTGCGCCGTGCGGCGGCAACATCGCCGAGCAGGGTGGAGAAGTAGCTGGAGCAGAAGACGGACTCCAGGAGGAGCTCCGGAGAGAGGGCGCGGGCCTCATCGGTCGCGAGGGCGTCGTCGATCAGGCGGATGGCGAGCCGGAAATGGGAGCGGTACTCCCAGAAGCGACGGAGGGCGGCGATGGTCTCCAGCGCCGTCGCCGCCATGCCCTGCTGGATGGCGGTGGTGAGCGCGGCCTGGAGGTTGGGCAGGTCGTCGTCGAGGGCGTCGAGGGCGGGGAGCGGGTCCGCGCCGGCAAGGGCGAGGGCCTGACGTCCGGCCCATTGCATGAACCACTCGGCGTGGGCGAGGCGGGCGGCCTCGTCCTCGCCCTTTTCCTCCAACATCGCCGCCGCGAACATGCGGACGGGTTCCAGCATGGCATAGCGATTCGCCGCCTCGACCGGCCGGACGAGGAAGTTGTTCGCGAGGGTCGGCAGCGCGGACACGAGGTGCGGGAATCCGAGCGTGGACGCCAGCCCGGCAGCCGACTCGGTCGTGAATCCGCCCCGGAAGATGCCGAGCAGGCGCAGCAGGCGCATGGCGGGGCCGGGCAGCAGATCGGCGCTCCAGGTAAGCGCGGCCTCCATGGTCCGGAAGCGGGCCGGGCCGTCCCGCCGCCCGGAGGCCAGCACCGCGAGGGTGGAACGCTCCAGCAGGTCGGCGATGCCGGCGGGCGCCATGGTGCCCGATTGGGCTGCGGCCAATTCGATGGCGAGCGGCATGCCGTCCACCATGCGGACGATGCGCGCCGCGGATTCCAGCAGGAGTGCATCGGGTTGTCCGTGCGCGGCGTGCGCGCTGGTCGCTTCGGCGTGCCCGCGGAGGAAGAGCGCGACGGAGGGGTTGGCCGCCATGGCGCGGAGGTCCCCCTGATCCGTGGGGATGGCCAGCGGCGCGATCGGGACGATCCGCTCGCCGGAAATGCGAAGAGCTTCCCGCGAGGTGACGAGCACGGTGAGGGTGGGCAGCATGGCGACCAATTCCCCGATCGCGGGGGCGGCGTCCAGCACGTGCTCCATGTTGTCGAGGGCGAGGAGCAGCGGCCTGCCGGCAATGACCTCGGCAAGCTGGCGGGCCGATTCGGCGGCCATCATGTCCGGCACGCCAAGTGCGCGGGCGACGGCTGGCATGACGGCGTCGGCGGAGACGAGCGGGGCAAGATCGGCCCAGGCAACCAGGCCGCTGGTCCGGTCGGCAAAGCGGGTGGCAATCTCGCTGGCCATGCGGGTCTTGCCGATGCCGCCGACGCCGACAAGCTAGACGATCCGCTCGCCGCGATCGAGCAACCCCTCGACGGTGGCGATGTCCGTCTCCCGGCCGAGGGTCGCGTCGGGCAGGATCGGCGGCGGCGTGAAGGCGAGGCTCTTGGGGCCGGGAACGCGGCGTTCCTGGCGGATGGCGGCGAAGAAGCGATCGCGTTCCTTGCCGGAAAGCCCGAGGGCATCGGCCAGCCAGCGCCCGGATTCGCCCTGCGGCGCGCTGCTGATCCCGCGTTCGAGATCGCTGATCGTGCGCACCGAGACCCCGGAGGTGGCGGCGAGCGCCTCCTGGGTCAGTCCTGCCGCCCGCCGGGTCTGGCGGAGCACGCTTCGGAACGATTGATGCTCGAACCCAACCACGTTTGCTGCCCCTGAATTCCGCGCGCATGCCCGATGCGGAGTCTGCCACGAGTAGTTTGTCCGATTTCAAGGAGATGACAAGAGTCCCGACCGGGTATCTGTGGGATGTCCGTGGGTTGCCCGTGGGTTTTCGATGAATTGTCCGTGGGTTATCCGTGGGTAGTCCGTGGGTTCTGGGGGAAATGTCCGTGGGTTGTCCGTGGGTTTGCGCGAAATATCCGTGGGTTGTCTGCGTGGTGTTCCCACAAGGCATGCCTGATGCTCTCAATCAGGATGGGAGGGCGCTTCCTTTTGTCCTGGTTCGGCTGATAAATGGAGGGGCAACCCATGGATCAGGAACGGTTCGACCGCATCGCGCGGTTGCTCGGGCAACCGGCCACACGGCGCGGCGGGATGGCGGGGGCGATGGCCGCGGCCGCGGCTGCCGCCGTGGCCATCGCCGGGGAGGTGTCGGCGAAACACCGACGCGAGCGCCCCGAAATCGAGGGCCCATGCGGGGACGGCTCCCGGAAGGCCAACACCTGCCGCAAGGACAGCCAGTGCTGCACCGGGTTTTGCCTGAAGGACCTGAAGAACAAGGACAGCAAGGGACGCTGCCGGTGCATCCGGAAGGGCGACGCCTGCAAGCCGTCGCAAACCTGCTGCAACGGGCGGGATTGCGTGGACGGCGTCTGCGGCGGCAATGCCAAAGAGACCTGCGTCGTCTGCGCCTCGGGGTGCCCGTTCACCTCGGTGAGCGAAGCCTACGCGACCGCGCCCGAGGGGTCGGTGATCACCATCGACGCCGGGCGGTACGGCACGGGCATCTCGGTGACGAAGAGCGTCACGCTCAAGGCCTGCAACGATGTGGCCGGGGTGATTCTCTACCCGGATGGCTCGGTGAAGACGGATTACTCCAACCCGCCACAGCCGGTGATCATCGCCGAGTCTCCCAGCCGGACCGCGGCTGCGACGGTGACCCTGATCGGGCTGAACCTGGAGCCGAGTGCGCCCGCGGCTGTGGAGATGATTATCGAAGCCAGTGACTGGGGCGTCCCGGTCGGGCTCGGGTTCGTGATTCGCGACTGCGACATCACCGGCCCCAACAACTTCTACAGCGTGATCCTCGGCCCCGGCGCCCACTCCATCACCGACTCGACGATCCACGATTGCACGGGAACCGCCGTGTATGCCGAAGTGGACTACGACTCGAATGGAAACAAGGGCATCACAGTGGATGTCATCGGGTCCTCGTTCGTCGACAACGGATCCTACGGGCTCAGTTTCGACGGTGAGAAGAGTACGTCTGGCCGGCCGTACACGGTGCTTACCGCCAGCAATTCGACGTTCAGCCGGAATGGCATGGCCGGCATCGTCATGTACGGGGGAACGTTCTCGGTGACGAACTGCACCGTCCAGGACAACGGAGACCTTGTCAAGGGAGAGGGCGGCATCCTCATCACTGGCGCTACGGTTTCCATTACCGACACCACGATTTCCGGAAACTCGTCGTTCGAGTTCGGCGGCGGCCTGAAGATCGCGACCTTCGAGACGGAAGACATCTCGGTGACGGTCGCGGGCACGACCTCCATCACGGGCAACTCCTCGCCCGAGGGCAGCGGTGTCGGCGTCGACGCGTCCGAAAACTCGGTTACG
>CAIPGK010000674.1 GCA_903864575.1 uncultured Chloroflexota bacterium | reverse complement strand
CGCTCGGCGCTCGGCGCTCGGCGCTCGGCGCTCGCGGGCGGCGTGCGTGCTCATGCTGCACCGGTCTGGAGCCAGCGCTTCCTGGCGCGTCAGCCGACTGCCGACTCCCGACTGCCGATAGCTGAGAGCCGAGAGCCGAGAGCCAACAGCTGATAGCCGACAGCCCGTATCACTCCTCCAGCTCCACCTCCACCGTGCTCTGGCCCCAGCGGGAGGCGTCGTCGGGAGCGGGGATGCGCTCCTCGAACGAGATGAGGCGGGCGGCATGGGTAAGGCCGGTGGCGGCGTGGTCGATGTCCGTGAAGGCGAGCGCCGCGCCGGTCTGCCACGCCGTATGGAGTGCCTCGGAGAGCTCGCGGCCGGTCAGCGGCAGCGGCGCGCCGTCCGGTCCAATCCTGCCGTCGGCGCAGGGGATGGTGAAGCGCCAGCGACGGCGGGATCGCGGCGGGAGGGTCGTCCAGTCGGCCCACGCGCCGGTGAGCGCGGGCGCCCAGTCGAGGACGCCGCTCCATGCAACCTTCACTTGCAGGTGGCGCGCTTCGACCGCTGGCAGATCGGCCTCGAGGTCGGCGATCCGGGTCGCCGCGCCGGTCACGGTGGACGTCGCGGCGGTCGTCCAGGTCGCCCCGCCATCAATGGACCACGCAAGTGAGAGGGTCACGCTGTCGGTGCTGGCCGGGTTGCCGCGCGGCTCGGGGGCGGCGAAGCGCGCGCCGATCCGCCGCCAGTGCTTTGGATCGGCGCTCCCGGCATCCATCAACGAGGATATCCACTCGCCGCTGGCGCGGAACGCGTGCAGGGATGCCGACCGCCAGATCATGCGCGACAGGTCGTAGGTGGTGGAACCGGCGCGGAAGGCGAGCAGGTCGAAGTTGCCCGCCCCGTTCAGCGCCACCGGCCAGACCCGGGTCCCGCTCGCCGCCGCTCGCGCCAGCCGCCACCAGCCGTTGCCGTCGGTCGCCCAGAGTTCGCTGTCATCGGTGCGGGTCCGCATCGCGACGACCAGCCAACCGCCCGCCACGCAGCCGCCATGGCAGGCGGAACCGGACAACCCCTCATCCACCCAGCCCGCGCCCGCCGCGCCGGACCACGAGCGGACCGCCCCCGCCACCCACGTCCAGAGCCTGCCGCCGAAGCCGAGCAGAAAGGAGAAATCCTCCTCCGCCGTCCACAGGCCGTGGGTGAAGACCGGTTCCGGATCTCCGACCCACTCGGCGGGACGGTACTCGTCGGCGGCGGTCGTCGCGTCGTCCGGCGTGCCGGGATAGGGCTGTCCGCCGAGGAGCCAGATGGAGGATTTCGTCGCGATCGCGACCTTCCCGGCAAAGAGACCCATGTTCACGACCGGGGCATCCAGCCAGCGGCTCTCGAGCAGCAGCGCCCCATCGTGCCGGGTGAGCGAGAGGCGGATGCGCTCCTGCTGCCCGGCGGTGCTGGCGGTCGCGCCGGTGCGGGAGGCGTAGACCAGTTGCCCGGCGTAGGCGATGGCCACCGAGAGGCGCGACCCCACCCGCCAGATGGAATGCCCGCCCGACGCCGGGGAGTACCGCCGCCCATCCGTGCCCGGGCCGAGCCCGACGATCACCTCGTCACCGAGGGTGGTCAGGCTGGAAATGGTCTCCCCCGCCCCAAAGTCGGCGGCGACGGCCAGCGAGGACCACGACCCGGTCGTGAGCGGCACAGTCCGGTAGAGCCGCCTGCCGACCCCGATGTAGACGGCGTTCGCAGCGACGGTCGCGTACGCCCGAAGCGCGGCCGTGGGAACATCGGCCATGCCATCGGCGTGGATCGCCTCCGCGGGCCACGGCTCCACGCCCTGCCCCCCGAGCGTGGGACCGACCCCGGTCGCATCCCACGAGCGGGTGGGATCGCCCAGCAGCGCCTGCCGCTGCCCGCGAAAGGCCGCGGCAAACTCCACCCGGCCCGATTTCGGTGCGCTCGCCGCCGCCAGCCAGCGGCGATAACTTCCCGGCAGCACCGGGTAGCCAATCCCGCCGAGTTCGATCGTTGCTCCAGCCATGCAGGTCCTCCGTGGGTGTGCTCGTGGTCGCGGTCGTCCAGCAGGCTCCTCGGGACTCCCCATCTCCTCCCTCGCCCATCGCAACGGGCGAGAGAGGACGGGAGTCCGTCGGGCGATGACCGCCCCTACGCCGCAGGCAGCAGCGCCTCCACCGACACCCCGAACAGCCGGGCCGCCGCCATCAGCCGGTGCAGCGGCATCGTCCGCGCCCCACGCTCCCAACGGCCGACGGCGGTGCGGTCCACCCCGAGGCGGTCCGCCAGGTCCTGCTGGGACCAGCCGCGAATCCGCCGCTCCTCGATGAGTTGCGCGCCGATGTGGGCGGCGAGCGCAAGGTGCGCCGGGTCATCCTCCCGGTGCACGCGCGGGCGCGGCGCTTCCGCGCCCTCCCGGCTGTCGCGCAGGGTCAGCCAGCCGGGGTTCACGTTGAAACCGCCCGCCGCGCGGTCACGGAGCTGGTTGCCGGACGTGTTCACGGTCATTGGGAAAACTCCTTCGTCGAGGTCATCGAATCAACGAAAACGGCCCGGCGAACATGCCGGGCCGTCGAAAATCGGGAGTCTGGTGTTCGGGGTGTGCCCCCGCGCCGCACGCTACCCACCACCGCGAGCGCGGCGGCGCCTGAGGACGGCCGCGCCATCCATCCGCGCGTCGTTCGCCATTGCCCAGAGCATGTGGGCAACGGACACGGCGCCGCGCTTGGCCTCCTCGGCGG
>CAIPGK010000673.1 GCA_903864575.1 uncultured Chloroflexota bacterium | reverse complement strand
GAGCAGCGTGGAAAAGAGCTGGGTGAACACGCTGGTGCTCCGGGACTGAATGTCCCGGTAGGTCCAGACGATCAGGACAAACCAGAGGGCGATCAGGTACGCGCCGCCAAGCGCCGCCAACACCTGTGCTGCCCGAGCGAGCAACTCAACCATGACCCTGCTCCACGTCCATATCGATGTCCATATCGTTGTCGATGTCCATGCTTGTGCTCGGCCGCGCACGGGACGCGGTCGTCATGCGATCCGCTCGTACCGCTCGACCGAGAGCACGAAGACGGTCGCACCCCCGACGTACACCTCAACCGGGCTGGCGATGTGGAACTCCGCCGGCTCGACGAGCGGCATCAGCGGGTTCACGTAGCGGGTTCGCGCTTGACTGTGCTGCCGAAGAATCCGCAGGACCTCCGGCACCAACGCGGTCTGGACACCGATCATCAGCGTTATGTTGCTCTCGCGCAGGAAGCCACCGGAACTGTCCACCACCGTGAAATAGAACCCACGTTCGGTGAGCGCCTGGATCAGCGAATCCGCGTCCCGCTCCTGCACGACCGCGATCACGAGTTTCATGCGGACTGCCTGCCCCGTTTCCCTGCTCCGGCGGAGTGCGCGAGCATCGCCGCGACCGCGTTCCAGAGGTCCTCGGCCACCGCGGCCGGCGGCCGGCTTGCGTCAATTACCACCCACGCAACCGGATCTGCCGCGACCAACTGGTGGTAACAGGCACGAACCCGTTCGTGGAATTCCGTCCCGGCAAGGTCAATCCGATTGACCTCCCCGGCGCCGCCAAATCTCCGGCGCAACCCCTCCTCCACCGGGAGGTCGAGGAGCACGCGAAGGTCAGGCTGGAGACCCATCGTCGCCATCCGGTTGATGGCCAGGACTTCGCTCAGTGGAAGCCCGCGACCGCCCGACTGGTAGGCAAGCGACGAGTCGACGAACCGGTCACACACAACGGCAGCGCCGCGCTCGAGCGCCGGCAGGATCACCTCACCGACATGCTGGGCGCGCGCTGCCGCGAGGAGCAACGCTTCCGTCTCGGGCAGGATAGCACACTCCATCTGGTCCAGAAGAATTGCCCGAATCCGCTCTCCGGCAACGGTTCCGCCGGGTTCGCGGGTGACAATCACCGCATCGAATTGCTGGCGAAGCCGCTCTGCCAGCCGCGTCGCCTGAGTCGTCTTGCCGGAGCCTTCCGGTCCTTCGAGCGCGATAAACAGGCCCCGCATCGCCTACCGCACACCTTCCGTGAAGAGTTCCACGTGCCGGTACGGCTCGCGTCCTCGACTGCGTGAGGCGACGCTGTAGCGCTCGGCAAGTTCATGTTGGAGCCGCCGGACATGCGGGTCCTGCGGCGTCAAAGCGACTGGCGGACCACCGCCAAGCACCGCGACGATGGCCTCCTCCGCTTCCGACATCGCCTTGAGCAGTGGATCATCGGCGGCGCGCATCGCCACCGGTCCCGCCAGGTCATCATCTCCTTCGACGGTCCGGAGGAGCGCAATGGCCTTGGCCGCCTGCTGCGGAAACAGCCCTGCGAGAACATGTTCCATCTGCACCGAGGTGTTCGCGCGCAGGACGTAGACGGGCGTGCCGCGCAGTTCCGCATCGCGAACCGGTTGAGGCTTGCGGCGATAATAATTCTTGAGCGTCATCACGATGTCGGCATCACGCGATTCGCGGACGACCACGGCCGGCGCGGATATCGCCTGGATTGCCTGCTCCAGCCGGTTCCGACTCACTCCGAACGGGTAGATCCGAAGGGGTTTGGCGTCAGTCCCGCGGCCCTTCGGCAATGACGGAGCCAGCGAGAGCAGGTGCGCATCGGTTTCTGGTTCCGGCGCCCGCGGCGGGTCGTGCCGGACCGAGCGGTCGATGCGCTCGCCGGACTCCGTTGCGCGGCGCGCCTGCCGATCAGCGATGTCCACCACGCCCCGGCGCGCCTCGTCACGGACAGGCGCGCCGGGGCGCGGATCGCGACGAGGATCGGACTTCGTGACGGTGACCTCGCCATCCGCTGAGCGAGCGCGAACCTCCAGTCGCGGCGCTTGCCCCCGCAGGATTGCGTCGACGGTGGCCGCGACGTCGGTGTGGACGGCCACCTCGTCCCTGCTGATGATTTCGACCATCACCCCGAAGGTCGGAGGCGCTTTCCGCTCGAGAATCGATTTCTGCGTCCCGCGCCGGCGCGCCTCCTCATCCGAAAGCGTGACGGACTGGATGCCGCCGATGAGATCCGAAAGGGTCGGATTCATCATCAGGTTTTCGAGCGAATTGCCATGGGCGGTACCGATCAGCTGCACGCCCCGTTCCGCGATGGTCCGCGCGGCGGATGCCTCGAGTTCCGTGCCGATCTCATCGATAACCACGACTTCAGGCATGTGATTTTCGACTGCTTCGATCATCACGCCGTGCTGTGCGGTGGGGGTCGGAACCTGCATTCGTCGGGCGCGCCCGATGGCGGGATGCGGAATGTCACCGTCGCCAGCGATCTCGTTCGAGGTGTCGACCACGATGACCCGCTTGCCGAGTTCTTCGGCCAGCACGCGGGCGGTTTCCCGCAGCATCGTGGTTTTTCCGACGCCTGGGCGACCCAGCAGGAGCACACTCTCGCCGGACTCGATCAGGTCCCTGATGATGGCGATCGTCCCGTAGACCGCGCGACCGATCCGACAGGTCAGGCCAACGATTTCTCCGGTGCGATTACGGATCGCCGAGATCCGGTGCAGCGTGCGCTCGATCCCGGCACGGTTGTCGTCGCCGAACCGTCCGATGCGGTCAGCGACGTAACGGAGGTCCTCCCGCGTGATCTCGCGTTCGGAGAGCATCGCCTCGCCATCGTACATGCGTGCCTCAGGTCTGCGCCCAAGGTCCATCACGATCTCGATCAGGCCCGGCAGCCTGCCATCCACCTGAAGCAGGGCGAGTCCATCCAGGACGTGCGGCGGGAGCACGTGCAGGAGATCCTCGAGGTTATCAGTGACTTCCTGTTCGTAGTCTCTGCGCTCGGGTGGCGCGATCCTCGCCGCCTCGGCTGTCCCGGCGTCGTCGGGGGCTTCAGGCAACTCAGCAACGAACGCTGGAGCCAAGTGTTCTGCTGTCATCCCGCGCTCCTGTCCTCGCTCATGTTCCGGAGAAAGGTGGGAACCCGACTCGGTACGCGTTCGCGCACGTCAAGCGTAAAGTGCGCCGACTCGACCGCCGACCGTTTGACAACTGCCGTCGTGTAGCGCACCAGCAACTCCTGTTCGAACGCGGCGCTGAAACCCCGCTCCTGGAGCGGTCCGGACAATTCCGACTGGTAGCCCCTGATGGTCCACCATGTGCGCCGCGCACCTCGGGACCCAAGCGCGAAGAGCGTGCCGTCAATCGCATCCCCGGTGACCGATCGGTACTCGGGATGCACCATCAGTTCGACGGAGCGGCTCCGGTCGCCACGGAGCGCGCGCGCGTAGGCGACGACCAGCCCGTCCTGTTCGAACACCAACCCGGCAACCGGCGACACCCTGCGCCCTCGTGCTGCCGGGATTTCCCAACGCCTGCTGGTGAACGCTTCGGCAGTCTGCACCGTCCGGGGCGTCACGGCGCAATACAACTGGTGGACGGCCCACGTATCAGCCGCCTCCTGCGGTCGTGGCAGGAACCGACGTCGTCCGCCCACGCGAACATCCGACGCCTGGAACACCGTTTCGGTGGCGTAGGCGGTCCAACCTGCGCGAGCCAGCGGAGGCCCGGCGCCGACTCCCCACGGAATTCGCGCATAGAGCGTGCGCACACCCCGCAGACCTGCCTGCCGGACGGCGTATTCGAGAATGCGCTCCCAAACTGGCTCCGCGGCATAGACGCCGACCGACGCTCCTAGCGCGTGGAGCACCCAGCGGCCATCAGGCGCGTTCGATCGGAAACCGGCATACCCGATGATCCGTTCTCCTGATTCGGCAATGAATGCGGGCCTCCTCCCTCGCTGTCCGGGCAGAGCCGACCGCACTGCGTTCCGCAAGGGATGATTGCCCAGCACCAGCGCCTCCGGCTGGGAGACCGCGTGGACCACGTCCAATCCGCGCAACCGCGCCAGATCCCGGATGCCGAACGGACGAACGATCATCGGGATGTCGCGAAGATCACGGTCATCATCAGGGGGAATCGCGCCACGCCAGCCATCGTCGGCCGGTTGCCGCGCACCAGCGGCGCCTGTCCCTTCGAACCAGATGTGGTCTCGACCGAGTGCCGTCGCCATTGCGCGGAGTCTAGCACGCTCTCCCGACAGGACCTGTCGCCCGCAACTCCCGGCAGTCCTGTCCTTTTCGATCCCGTTCAGAGGGAACGACGCCCGAGCAGCGCGCGCCCAAGCGTTTGCGGGTCCGCATACTCCAGCTCGGCGCCTGACGGCAGGCCAGACGCAGGCCGGGTGACGTTGACGCCCATCGGCGCGAGCTGGCGATGAAGGTAGGTTGCGGTCGCCTCCCCCGAGAGACCGAGATTGGTCGCGATGATCACCTCATCGGGACTCTCCGTCCGCACGCGGGCAAGCAACTCCTGCACCTTGAGCTTGTCCGGCCCAACTCCCTCGACCGGGGCGATCGCTCCATGCAGCACGTGATAGCGCCCCTTGAACTGCCCGGTTCGTTCCAGTGCGACCACATCGAGGGGCTGCTCGACCACGCAAATGACCGATTCGCGGGACGGATCGCTGCAAATCGCGCAGGGATCCGCCTCGGTCGTGTTGAAGCAAAGCGAGCAGAGGCGAATCCGCTCCTTCACGTCGAGAATTGCCTCCGCCAGCGCAACCGCCTCCTCGCGGGATGCCCTGAGCAAGTAGTAGGCCAGCCGCGAGGCCGATTTCGGCCCGACCCCGGGAAGGCGGGAGAGTTCATCGATGAGCCGCGCCACCGGCTGTGCGGTGGCTGACGAGGTGTAACTCATGGCGTCCTCACGGACAGGGTAATGGCCATCGGATCACGATCCGTCGAACAAACATTCTATCACGTGCCTCAGGCCGCCCCACGAATCCTGCCGAACGTTGCGCGACCACCAGAGAAGCCCCCATTCGGATTGTGCATCGACACACGCTTCACCTGTTGCGCCATCATGAACGCGGTGCTAAGTTCATGCGCGAAATGCCGCCTGAAGATCCGATCGCCAGTTCGGGGCTGGGGAGTGCCCGAAGGCGACGCAGGGACGCCCGGGCGGCTGGGAGGGGCCCGTGGAGTTCGTCGACCAGTCGTTGCCCTGCCGTGATTGCGGGCAGCCATTCATCTGGACCGCCGGAGAGCAGGCGTTTTTCAAGGACAAGGGCCTGGTCAATCTTCCGGTTCGTTGCTCCGCTTGCCGCGCCCAGCGCAAGGCGCGGCTCGGCATTCAGGACCGCGCGCAGGCAGAGGTCGTTTGCGCTGATTGCGGCGTCGCGACAACCGTGCCGTTTGTCCCGCGCAACGGCAATCCGGTCTACTGCTCGAAGTGCTTCAGTCGGCAGCGGGATGCAACCGATCCGGTCGCCGCAATCGCGACGCAGTAGTCCGCCGCACGCCGAAGTGCCGGGGAGGTGAACCCGCCGCGGAATGACCGCGGCGGGTTTCCTGTGCGACGATCGCCAGAGAAGCAGCCTCATGCGCCGCCGAATAGCACTGGCCGGCCGCGCACGCCGTCGGCGGGGCCGATCATCCCCTCTTCCTCCATCCGCTCGATGAGCCGGGCGGCACGGTTGTAGCCGATCCGCAGACGGCGCTGCAACATGGAGGCTGAAGCCGTACCCTGCGCGCGAACGATCCCCATTGCCTGCTCGAAGAGCGGGTCGTCCTCCCACTCCCCGGGATCGGGCGTGCCCGCGGAGCCGGTGGAACTCGACTGCACATCCAGCCACTCCGGCGCGTACTGCGGCACCGGGGCATGGGTATGCCAATGGTTGACGATGTATTGCGCATCCCGGTCTTCGAGGAACGCGCCCTGGACGCGCTGGGGCTTGGCGGCGTCCGCGGGCAGATAGAGCATATCGCCACGGCCGAGCAGCCGCTCCGCGCCCGGCATGTCCAGCACCACACGGCTGTCGGTAAGCGAGGAGACGGCGAAGGCGACCCGGCTCGGCACGTTCGCCTTGATCAGCCCGGTCACGACATCCACCGATGGCCGCTGGGTGGCAATGATGAGATGGATGCCAGTCGCGCGAGCCATCTGCGCGAGGCGGACCAGGAGCCCCTCCACATCGTCCGGCGCGGTCATCATCAGGTCGGCAAGCTCGTCGATGATGACGACAAGGTAGGGCAGCCGCTCCGCGCCGGGCTCGTCGGCCACCCGGTCTCGGTACCCATCGAGGTTGCGGACCCCGAGGTTGGCGAACATCGCATACCGCCGCTCCATTTCACGGAGCACCAACCGCAAGGTGCCAACCACCTTGTCCATCTCGGTCACGACCGGGCACTGCAGGTGCGGGACCCCGTTGTAGCCGGTGAGCTCGACCATCTTGGGGTCGATCATGACCAGCTTCAACTCGTCCGGCGACTTGGTGAGCAGGAAGGTGGAGATGATGCAGTTGAGGCACACGCTCTTGCCCGCTCCGGTTGCGCCGGCGATGAGCAGATGGGGCATCCTGGTCAGATCGCCGACCACGTAGCGGCCGTTGACGTCCCGCCCCAGAGGAATCGGCAGCTTCTGCTTTCCCTTGAGGAACACGGGGGACTCAAGGGTTTCCCGCAGCCCGACCGTGGCGATCTGGTCGTTGGGAATCTCCAGCCCAACGCGGGCCATGCCCGGGATCGGCGCTTCGATGCGCACGCTCGGCGCGGCGAGCGCCAGCGCGAGGTCGTTCTGGAGTTCGGTGATCCGGCGCACCTTCGTCCCGGTTCCCGGTTCAAGCGCGTACTGGGTGACGGCAGGACCGGGGTTGATCTCCCGGACCCGCGCCTCGACCCGGAAACTGGCGAGCGTTTCCTCGATAGTCCGGGCCTTGGCGTGGAGCGCGGCCGTATCCGGCTCAACCGCGTCGTAGTAGGCCAGTTTGCCGATTTCCGGCATCGGGAGCCGGGCTGCGCTCGGCGCCGGGCGAAGCGGCGCGGACGGACGGGCAGGCGTCTCCATCCGGACGACCGGGATGTCATCGGCATCCAGATCGGAGTCGCTGCCGTCGTCATCGGCGTCCGGCGCGGGAGCGGGAACCGGGCGAGCAGCAGTCCGGGCCGCGGGCGTGGCGGCCTGCCCGGGATCGGATGCCCCAGCGCGCGGTGTGGACTCACGCCCGGGTTGCGCAGGCGTTGACGGGCGGGACGGCTGACGCCGTCGCTCCGGGGCAGGCTCGGCCGCCGCAGGCTGGTCGGCAAGCGCGACCTCGAGCAGACGTCGAAGGCTGTCGTCATCATCGGCCACCACTCGGTCTCGGACCGCGGCAGGCGCGGCTGGCGGGGCATCCCGGCGCGGCGCAGGAGCGGGCAGCACGATCACCGGCTCGGCCCGGGACGCTGCGTCGGCAACGGCACTGGAGGCGCGGGCAGCCCGTGCAGGCGCCGGTGCGGTCGCCGCGACAGCTGGCGCAGGCGCGGGCAACGCATGGGCGGGAACTGGCTGGGCGACCGCCTGGGGGGCCTGCTGCGCCGCCGGGCGTCGGCGGGGCGCGGGTCGCCATTCCGCCTCGGTCGCCCCCGGTTCATCATCTTCGAACGACCGATCCACCGGATCCGCGAACGGATCGGAGCGACGAATCGGTGGCGCGTCTGCCACGAGCGCGGCCGATGCCGCCGCCCGGGAGGTAGCGGGCGCGGCTGACCCGCCCGATTCGGCCCGAACCCGGGTTCTCGGAACAGGCGTCAGGGCGCCATCGACCGGCTCGGCTGCGATCCCACGCCGCTGCCCCGCGCCACGGAAGGCATGGTCGAGGTCCGCTTCCGCGTCGTCGTCCAGATCATCGACCGGGATGCCGCGTGGTCGCTGGATATCCGGCGTCACAAACCGGAAGGCGCGGACGATCGCCGCCCATGCCGACGCGCTAGCCCGCGCTATCAGCCGCCCGAGCGCGCGCAGATCGCTCCAGAAGGTCTGCAGATCGGTTCCGGCCATCAGGAAGACGCCGAAGACGCCCGCGACGAACAGGACCAGTCCGGAGCCCACTTGCCCGAGCACACGTTGCAGCAGGATCGCGATCGCGGCGCCGGTGTAGCCCCCAGCCATCGTGCCGACTGGGCGCGCTCCCAGTTGAAGCAGACCGACCACTGACATTGTGAAAAGGAAGCCGCCGACGATATGGCGCGGCTCCAGCACTCGCCCTGGCTGGCTGCCGAGCGCCCGGACTGCCACGAGCCCGATCAACAGCGGCGCAATCTGGGCCGCACGGCCGAAGGTGCTGGTCAGCGCCTCCCCCCACCAGTCGACGAGGCGGCCATCATCCCCTCCCCGCCCGAGCACGAGCGCGGTCAGAATGGCGACGACAATCAATGCGAACCCGAGCACTTCCCGGCGTAGGCGAGGCGATCCCGCCACCTGGGGCAGTGCGTCCGCGGCGGATTCGACCCGCAGTTTCAGGCGGTCCATGATGCCGGGCCCGGAGCGCTTGCCCTTGCCCCGGCTCGATGATCTTGGCGCGGCGCCGCGCGCCCTGCCGGTGGTTGTAGCCATCGTCGCGGTCTCCAACGCCCGGCCAGCATGATGCGACCGGGACGGGTGAGCGCGGGGTCGGCGGCGGGTCGCCAGCGTACGTTCACGTCTGGGAAGTATACCCCATCCACCCCCCTTCCGATCATTCGTTCGTGAGCAGGACCAATGGTTGGGGATCGCCGCTTGCGGTATAAGAACATTTGTTCTATTATACGGAGACGGGCAGCCCCGGTCGCCCCGCAGCGGCCAATTCCGGCTCCACGGAGGCCTTCCATGACGATCGCCTGCATTGCAGTTCCCCATTTCGCGCTTCGCGTCGCGCTGCTCGATCGGCCAGAGCTCGACGGCGCGCCCCTCATCCTCGGTCCCCACCCGGGTGGGCGGCCGCTCGTCCAGGACGCCACCCCGGAGGCGGCGGCGAGGGGCGTCCGCGCAGGCATCACCTTGCGCGAGGCAGCCGCCCTCTGCCCGGACGCGACCATCCTTACCCCGCACCCAGTCCGCGAGGCAGCGGTCGCGACCCGCATCACCGACGACCTCGCGACCTTCAGCCCGCTGGTCGAGGAGGATGCCCACCATCCCGGCCACTGGCATGTCGATCTGCGCGGCAGCGAACGCCTGCTCGGGCCGCCCCGGCTGGCCGCGGAGCGGTTGCTGGAAGGCATGCCTCCCCTGCTCCGCCCAAGGGCGGGCGTCGCGCCTGGCAAGTTCCCGGCGCGAGCAGCGGCATCGGGGGCGCGTCCCGGCACGGTGGTCTTCATCGACGGCGCCGATGTCGCCGCCGCCCTTGCCCCGGCGCCTGTTTCGCTGTTGCCGCTGCCCCCGGAGACCATCCGGCGCATGGAACGGCTCGGGCTGCGAACGCTCGGGGAGATCGCCGCACTCTCCGCAGCGGCGGCGCAGGCGCGCTTCGGTCCCGAAGGGAAACTGGCGCGCGATCTCGCGCTCGGCGTCGATCCCGACCCCGTGCGCCCCATGCCCATGCCGGAAGTGATCAGTGAACGCCTCACCCTGCCAGCCCCGGCCACCAGCCGCGAGGCGCTGATGGCAGGCGTCCAGCGGCTGGCCCTCGCCGCTTTCGAGCGCCCGGCTCTGCGCGACCGCTTCATACGGCAGGCGCGGCTCCTGGCCCTGCTGGAGGGAGGCGGATCGTGGGAGGTGCTGACCACCCTGCGGGAACCGGGAGGATGCGAACGCGTCATCCGGGCGCTCGGCTATCGGCTCGACGGCGCGACCCTTCCCGGCCCGATCGAGCGGCTCGGACTGGATCTCATCGCCCCGATCGACATCGCTGGCCGCCAGGAACTGCTGCCCGGCTTCCGGGCCCGCAAACCGCGCGAACTGGTCGAAGCGGCCCGGCAACTCAAGCAGCGCTTCGGCGCGACCGGTCTGTATCGCGTTGTGGAGGTTGAGCCATGGTCTCGCATCCCGGAGCGGAGGCAGGCGCTGATCGCCTACGACCTCTGAACGAACCGCGCCCGGTCGCGGTGCGCCTTGGCCGGAACGGGCTGCCGTCCGGTTTCGAGGACCGCGGGCGGCGGCAGGAGATCGCCTCCATCGAGGAGCGCTGGGTGATCGAGGAGGAATGGTGGCGGGAACCGCTTCGCCGGGAGTATCTGACCGTGATGACGACGACCGGAAGTGTACGAACACTCTATTCGGACACTATTACCGGTCGATGGTTTCTCCAGAATTATTGATCCTGTATGTCCGAACGATATGTACGGACATACAGGATCGGCAAGCCGACTACCTATGAGCGACTACGTCGAACTCCACCTCCACTCCTGCTTCTCTTTCCTCGACGGCGCATCCATGCCGGAGGATCTCGTCGCCACGGCCGCCGATCTGGGCTACCGTGCCCTCGCCCTCACCGACCACGACGGCATGTTCGGCGCGATGGAGTTCGCCCGCGCCGCCCAAGTCGCGGAGATCGCGCCCATCACCGGGGCCGAGCTCACCCTCGCCGACGGCTCCCATCTCACCCTCCTCGCCACATCCATGACCGGATACTCCAACCTCTGCCGCCTCATCTCGGCCGCGCACGGCGGTCCCGGCTGTGACATCCCGGTCCTGGAGCGGATCGAGGCAGGCTCTCGCAGTGGCGAGGACGCGGATGAGGATGAGGATGAATCCGCCGAGCCGCCCGACCGCCGCCAGCCGCGCCTCGACCCCGCGCTCCTCCCCGCCCACGCCGAAGGGCTGATTCTCCTGACCGGCTGCAGGAAGGGCGCCCTCTCACGCCTGATCGACGACGACGATCCGGCTGCGGCGCGCCGCCTGCTTTCCCGCTACCACGACTGGTTCGGCCCGGAAAACGTCTACGTCGAACTCCAGCGCAACCTCGTCCACGGTGACGAGCGGCGCATTCGCGGCCTGACCACGCTCGCCCGCGATGCCGGGCTACCGACCGTCGCCACCGGCAATGTCCACTACCACCGGCGCGACCGCAGCCGCCTCCAGGACGTGCTGGTCGCCATCCGCAACCGCACCACCCTCGACGGCGCGCACCGCTTCCGCCGCCCCAACAGCGAGTGGTTCCTGCGCAGCCCACGCGAAGCCGCGGCCCGCTTCGCCGACCACCCGGAGGCCATCCGCGCCACGCGGGAAATCGCCGACCGCTGCGCCGCCTTCGATCTCACCCGCGACCTCGCCTACGTCTTTCCCGAGTACCCGACCGCCCCCGGCGAGTCCCCGGAAGAGGTGTTGGAGCGCGCCTGCCGCAGCCGCATCGACTACCGCTACGCCCCCGAGGAGCGCCCACAGGCGGAAGAACGGCTGCGCGATGAGCTTTCCCTCATCGCCCGTCATGGGCTGGCGGGCTTCTTTCTGCTCTACCGCGACCTGCTGGAGATGGCCGCCGAGATCGCCGCCGCGCTGCGTGGTCCCGGCGCGCCCTCGGCCACCCTGCCGCCGGGACGCGGACGCGGCTCCTCGGTCAGTTCCATCGTCTGCTACCTGATCGGGCTTTCCCACATCGACCCGCTCGCCCACAACCTCATGCTCGGCCGCTTCATCAACGAGGAACTGAGTTCCGTCCCCGACATCGACCTCGACTTCCCCCGCGAAATCCGCCACGCCCTGATCAAACGCGTCCACCAGCGCTACGGCGCCGATCACGCCGCGATGGTTTGCGCCTTCCCGACCTACAGGCTGCGCTCGGCCGTCCGCGACGTGGGCAAGGCGCTCGGACTGCCCGCCGCCGACATCGACCGCATCGCCAAGTTGAGTGAACCCCGCTCGGCGCGGGAACTCGGCGTCGAACTGGCCCGGATGCCCGACTATGCCGCCCGTCTCGCCGTTCCGCCGTGGAGTCACCTTGTCGAATTGGCGGAACAGCTCGCGGGTTTCCCCCGCCACGTCTCCCAGCACTCGGGCGGCATGATCGTTTCCTCAGCGCCGCTGGTCGGGCTGGTTCCGGTCATGCCGACCGCAATGGAGGGCCGCTACATCTGCCAGTGGGACAAGGACTCCTGCGAGGATGCCGGTTTCGTCAAGATCGACTTCCTCGCGCTCGGGATGCTTTCGCTGGTCGAGGAATGCCTGCAGACCATCGCCAGGGTCGGCAAGGACCCGGTGGACCTGAGCCGGATCGACTTCACCGATCAGCAGGTCTACGACATGATCTGCACCGGCGACACCATCGGCACCTTCCAGATCGAGAGCCGTGCCCAGATCCAGACCATCCTCCGCACCCAGCCGCGCTGCCTCGAGGATCTCGTCGTGCAGGTCGCCATCGTGCGCCCCGGCCCGATCCTCGGCGGCGCGGTCAATCCCTACGTGCGGCAGCGCGAGGAGCGGCGCCGCGGCCACGCCAGCGAGCCGGAGTACGATCACCCCCTGCTGGAGCCGGTCCTGCGGGAAACCCTCGGCGTCATCCTCTACCAGGAGCAGGTGATCGGCGTCTCGATGGCGCTCGCAGGCTTCACCGCCGGGCAGGCCGACCAGTTGCGCCGGGCGATGAGCCGCAAGCGTTCCCGCGACGCCATGATCCGCATGTGGGAACACTTCCGCGCCGGGGCCGAGGCCCGCGGCGTTCCCCTGGAAACCACGCGCGGCGTCTTCCAGAAACTGCTCGGGTTCGCCAGCTACGGTTTCCCCAAGTGTCATGCTGCCGCCTTCGCGGTCCTCTCCTATCAGTCATCCTGGCTGAAGCGCTACTACCCGGCGGAGTTCTGCTGCTCGCTGCTGAACAACCAGCCGATGGGCTTCTACCCGCCCCACGTGCTCATCAACGACGCGAAGCGGCACGGCATCCGCACGCTGCCCCCGAGTTTCAACGCGAGCGCCGCAGAATGCACTGTCGAGGGCAACGCCATCCGCATTGGGCTGGGATATGTCTCCGATGTGGGCGCGGACCCCGCCGAACGCATCGTTGCCGAGCGCGCCGCCAGTGGCCCGTTCCGCTCCCTCGCCGATCTCGTCCGCCGCGTGCCCCTGCGCCGGGAAGCGGCGGAGAACCTCGTCGCGGTCGGGGCGGCCGACTGCTTCGGTCTCGGTCGCCGCGAAGCCCTCTGGCTGCTCGGCCTCATCCAGCCCACCCGCGCCTTCGGCGGCGGCCGCACGCCCCGCACGCCCGGCCGCCAACTTGCCCTCCCCCTCGACCAGGTGGAGCGTGCCGATCTTCGCCCCATGGGCCCATGGGAGCAGATGGCCACTGACTACTCCACGATGGGTCTCTCCCCCCGCTATCACCCGATCGGCCTGCTGCGGCCACGCCTGCCTGCCCACCTGGCAACCACCGCCGACCTGGCTACCTTGCCCGACGGCATGAAACTCACGATGGGTGGTCTCGTCGTCTGCCGCCAGCGGCCAGGAACCGCCAACGGCATCACTTTCCTGCTGCTGGAGGATGAGCACGGCCTGGTCAACGTCATCGTCTTCCCGGACCTCTACGAGCAGCACCGCCACGTCGTCCGCGGTGAGCCATTCCTCCTCATCTCGGGCACGCTGCAGCGGCGCAACAACACGATCAACCTCGTCGCCGAGCGGATTGCCACTCTTGATGAAGCGCGCCAGCATTATCAGCGCCCGGAGGATGCCCCTCACTCCCGCGACATTGACGTCATCGCCCTGCGCGCCTCGCAGACCATCCCGGCCAACGCCGAATCACTGCACGGCATCTCGCCCGCAGCACACAGCTATCGATAGGATTCGGGCGCGGGCCGAGGGATTGCCGGAGAGATGCCATCCACGTGAGCGCCGCGCCCCCCGTCATCTACGCCCGACGACCTGCACTACGCTTCCATCACCACCGGAAGCACGGTCGGTCTCCGGCCGGTCTCGCGGAAGAGATACTGGGAGGTGGCGTCGCGGATCTGCTTCTTCAGGGTGAACCACTGGTCGTTGCGGCCGTCCGGGTTGGCGTCGACTACCTCGCGGACCTTCTTCCGGGTCGCATCGAGCAGCTCCTCGGATTCGGCGACATGGACGAATCCGCGCGTCTCGAGTTCTGGCCCCGCG
>CAIPGK010000672.1 GCA_903864575.1 uncultured Chloroflexota bacterium | reverse complement strand
CGAACCACGGCACCCCCTCCACGTCATAGGGGATGGCGGTGAGTTCGAGGGGGAAGGTTTCGCCGTCGGCGCGGCGGCCAATGGTCTCGATGCGCCGGTTGAGCGCGGGGCCGTTGCCGGTGGCGAGGTAGGTGGCAAGCCCGGCATCGTGGAGGTTCCCGAGGTGGGCGGGCATGATGACCCGGCTGAGTTGCCGGCCCATCGCCTGCTCCCGCGGCACCTGGAAGATACGCTCGGCGGCGGGGTTGAAATCGGTGATGGCGCCATGCTGGTCCATGCCGATCACGCAGTCGATCGAGGCGTCCATGAACCCGCGCAGCCGCGTCTCGCTGGCCCGAAGCGCCGATTCGGTTCGTTTCTGTTCGGTGATGTCGCGGACGATCGCCACGGCGGCAGTGGCGTTGCCTTCGCGGTCGAAGATGGGAGCGAGGCTGTAGGCGATCTCGATGCGCGCGCCGTCCTTGCGGATGCGCACCGATTCGCCGGGAGGAATACGCTCTCCGCGGTGGAGGCGGTCGTCGAGATCGCGGGCTGCGGGGCGGATTTCGGGGGGGATCACGATGCTGATCGACTTCCCGATCATCTCCTCCGCCGTATACCCGTACAGCCGCTCCGCGCCTGCATTCCAGGAGAGAACGATGCCCTCCGGGGTGCGGGTGATGATCGCGTCCTCGGCCGCGCCGATCACCGCGGCAAGGAACCGCTGCGTCTCCTCGGCCCGGTGGCGCTCGGTCACGTCACGGGAGGTGAAGACGATGCCGCCGACGGATGGCTCGTTCACGAGGTTGATGCCGATCGCCTCGAAATGGCGATAGCCGCCCTGCTTGTGTCTGATGCGAAGTTCGAGCAGCGGTGTTGGTTCGCCGGTTTCGAGACAGCGATCCATTGCGTCCGCCAGCACGTGCCGGTCGTCCGGGTGGGTGAGCGACGTTCCTGACTCTCCGATAAGTTCCTGTTGGGTGAACCCGAGGAGACGCTCGCAGGACGGGCTGATGTACTGCCGCGTGCCGTCCGGCGCGATGATGATGAAGAGGTCGAGGCTGTGCTGGATGAGGGCCCGGAAGCGCAGATCGTTGGCGCGGGCGGTCTCCGCCGCCAGCACCTGTTTGGTGATGTCGGTGAAAACGCCCTGCCAGACTTCGAGATCGGTGGTGCGGTCATCGATGCGGCGGGAGTCGTCGCGGACCCAGAGGACGCGGCCGTCCTTTGCGATGACACGGTACTCCATGGAGGAGAACGATCCGTCCGCATCGACGACGGACTTCTCGGTGACCATGACGCGTTCGCGGTCATCCGGGTGCATGATGGAAAACCAGAAGGTCCTGCCGGCTTTCCACTCTTCCGGGGTATAGCCGAGCAGGTTCACGAGGTGGGTGTTGACGGAGTAGGTCTCGACGAGTTCGCCCGGAGTGCGGCCGTAGATGTAGACCGCGATCGGGAGTTGATCGAGGTTGTCGCGAATGCGACGGCTCGTCTCGGCGGCGCGTTCCCGCGCGAGGTGGAGGCGGGTGATGTCGGTGAGCACGCCGATCCACGCACTCCCGGGCGCGTCGGGGCCATAGACCATGCTGGTGATGTCGCGCACCCATCGGCTGGAGCCGTCGCGGTGGATGATCCGGTACTCGGCCCGGAACGGGGGCGCATCGTTCGAGCGGCGGGTTTCCTCGATGACCGCGGCGCGGTCGTCCGGGTGGACGATGGCGAGCCATCCGCCGGGCATCGCGATCGCCTCGGTCGGTGTGTACCCGGTGATTTCCTCGATTTCCGAGCTGATCGACGCGAGGAAGAGCGGGTGGTCGGGGAGATCGGTGTAGACGGCGGAGGGGAGTCCGGCCTCGATGGCCTCGACGCTCTCGCCGGCGAGCGTGAGCCGCTCCTCCAGCAGCTGCGCGGCGGTTGCCGAGTCGGGTTCGGGGGGATTCAGGATGTCGAAGGACGGCATGGCGTGCCTCGTGCGTAGGGAGGATGGAGACTGAATCGCGAACGGGCGATCTGTCTGCAAGGCGGCGCGAACGCTGGCATCGGCCATGTGCCTCACGGCCGGTCCTGAAATCCGGTGTATCTCCGCGGTCGGCCCCATTGTCCTTTTGCTGCAAGATACTACGCAAAGACCGAAGGGACGGGCGTGTTGCAACGCGCTGTGCTAATGTTCTGTCCTACAGTAACCGGATTTTCCGACGAGGAGGTTGGGGGAAGCGCATGACTGCTTACCGACTTGGCCCCCGCGCAACCCGCGTGCTTGAGGCGCTGCGGCAGCGCATCCTGCGTGACGACTTGCCCGAAGGCACCAAACTGCCCTCGCATGCCGATCTGGCATCCACCTACGGCGTGGCGCCGTTGACGATGCGGCAGGTGCTGGCGCGTCTCGAGGAAGAGGGTCTGGTTCAGCGCGAGCAGGGGCGCGGCACCTTCGTCCGCAGACCCACCATGCCGACGGTGCTCATTCTCGAGGACGAACCCGATGTGGCGCTCGTCCTCGGTGAATACGTGAAGGCGGTCGGAGCGCGGCCGCTCATCGCGTCCAACACCCGCGAAGGGCTTTCCTCCCTGATGGAAGAGCACAGCATCGCGCTCGTCCTCAGCGACGTGCACGTGCCCGACGTCGCGGATGGGCTGGACTTCATTCGGGCGGTACGCCGTCGCTGGCCGGACCTCCCGTTGGTGGCGGTCACCGCGTATTCCGAGGACCTCGCTCCGCTCCACGGCACGCCCGAGTGGCCGGTGCTGGTGGTGCCGAAGCCGTTCGTCCCGCAGCAGATCCGCGAAGCGCTCAATCTCGGCATGGCGCTGCGCGCCGCGACCCGACCACAGGTGTCATAGGGCCCTCGACGTTCACGTCCGCACTCCCGCTGCCCGCCGAACCCTCGGCGGGCAGCGGCCTTTTTGACCCGGCGCTCGTCTCCCGGCGGAGGTTGTGCGACGCGTACACGTGGATCGGGAGACTCCGCTGGTACATTGCGCTCGCAGCGTGCTAGCATACGCGCACATGACAACATGGATTCACCGCCCATCTCGGGCAAGGTTGGGGGACGTGGGGGACACGCTCTGCGCCAACGCAATCGCCGATGATTCAGCCGATGTGCTGATCGTGGACGACCACGTGGATTTGCTGGACCTGATTCGCGTCGTGCTCGAGCGCGAGGGATACCGGGTCGAATCGACGCTGACCGCGGAAGAGGCATTGGTCGCCATCGAGCGGGCCCGCCCGGGTCTCGTGTTGAGCGACATCTACATGCCCGGTATGGACGGCTTGACGCTGGCGGTCCGGCTCCGGAAGCTCCCGGATCCGGTGCCGGTGATGCTGATGAGCGCAGACCGGTTTTCGCTGCCCGATGACATCCCGTTCATTCCCAAGCCCTTCGATCTCAACGAACTCGTCGCCATCGTCACCGCCGCGTTGGAGCGGGAGTGCCGCCGGGCGTAGGCGCCGCCTGCGCGCCCGCCCCCGCTGCGGTACGCTGACCACCGATGGTCACCGAGCGGCAGGTTGGAGACGACGAGACGTGGAGCGCGATGACACCGGGGGCGCGGGCCGCCTCGACGCATGGATTTACGCGGTGCCGGACTTCCCGCAAGCCGGGATTCTGTTTCGCGACATCACCCCGCTGCTGGCCGACCCCGAAGCCTTTCGAACGTCCATCGAGCTCATGGCCGAGGCCGCGCCAGACGCCGACGTGGTGGTGGGCATCGAGAGCCGCGGGTTCATCTTCGCCGCGCCAATCGCCGTTTCCATCGGCGCGGGGTTCGTGCCGATCCGCAAGCTTGGCCGCCTTCCGCGGCCGACGGAACGCGCCGTCTACGACCTCGAGTACGGCACGAACACGGTCGAAATCCACCGGGATGCGATCGCACCGGGCGCCAGGGTGCTTCTGGTCGATGACGTGCTGGCTACCGGCGGCACGCTGGCGGCGGCCGTGGATCTCATCCGCCGGCTCGGCGGCGAGATCGCGGCCATCGCGGTGCTGATCGAACTCGAAGCGCTGGGGGGACGGGAGCGGTTGTCGGGGCACACCATTGTGAGCGTGCTCTCGTACTGATCGAGTGCACGATGGTTGCAGGGATTCACAATTCGTTCAACAATCTGCTGAACCGACAGGTTACGCTCCATTGCGTTCGCAGGACTCGTTCGCAGGAGGATCCCGGAAATGCGGAATCGCGCGATCTCTCGTCGTGGCATGCTGCAGGGTGCGGCTGCACTCGGAATGGCGTCGGCAGTGCCGATGCTCGGCGGCTTCGGCCGCGGCGCCGCGTACGCCCAGGAAGGCGATTGGGCGGCGGCAGTGGACATGGAGAAGGCCAAGGCCGGCGCGGCCGAACTGGTCACCTATGGCATGCCGGATGACTGGGCGAACTATGGCGAGGTCTACAAGGCCTTCCAGGCGTCGCTTGGCATCACCGACGGCAAGCACACCGACACGGACATGTCCTCCCTCGAGGAGATCACCAAGTTCGACGCCGAGAAGGGCAACCCGGTTGCGATGTTCGCCGACATCGGGATGACCTTCGGCCCGATCGCCACCAAGCGCGGCGTGGTGCCGAACTACCTGCCGCCGATGGCCGCCGATCTCCCGGACGGCTACAAGGGCGCTGACGGCGGCTGGGTCGCCACCTTCGCCGGCGTTCCGGCGCTGGTCGTCAACACCGCGGCTTCGCCGATCGAGATCACCACCTGGGCTGACCTGCTCAAGCCCGAGCTCAAGGGCAAGGTCGGCAGCCCGGGCGATCCGCGCTCCTCCGGCACCGCCCAGACCACCTTCCTGGCCTGGACCTACGCCAACGGCGGCGACTCCGAGAACATGCAGCCGGGCATCGACTTCGCCAAGCAGATCATCCAGCAGTACAACGCCGCGGATTCCACTGTGGACCTGCTGGAGAAGGGCGAGATCGTATGCTGGATGCGCTACGACTTCAACTGCGCCGCCGCGGTGAACGCGCTCAAGGAGAAGGGGATCGAGGCGAAGGTCGTCATCCCCGGCGTGTCCATCTACGCGCCGTCGGCCCTCATGCTCAACAAGTACAAGACGGACACCATGGACACCGCCAAGGCCTTCAGCGACTTCGTCCTCGGCGACGAGGCCGCCGCTGCCTTCGCCCGCTTCGGCGCCCGCCCGATCCGCTACCTCCTCGGCAAGCAGGAACTGCCGGACGAGGCCAAGGCCAACTGGCTGCCGGAAGAGGACTACAAGGACGTCAAGCTGGTGGAGAACTTCACCGCGATCGACGCCGAGTCCATTGCGGCCCTCTGGGACGACGAGGTTCTCGGTGGCTAGGGACGGGGCAACCGTCCTTCCGGGGGGCGCGGCTGAAGCTTCCGCCGCGCCCCGCCGGGGTTTCCTTGCATCGGTGGGGGAGGGCCTGGCGGCGTGGCTGCCGGCCCTCCCGCTCATGGCGCTGGCGATCGTCTTCCTCGTCGTGCCGACGGTGGAGCTCGTCGTCCGCAGTTTCTACACGCCCGATCTCGGCTGGAATCTCTCATTCTGGCAGGACACCCTGACCAGCAACGGCAGCCGCAAGGCCATCCTGACCAGCGTTCGGCTCGGGCTCGTGTGCGCCACCATTGCGCTCGTCATCGGGACGCCGCTGGCGTGGGCCATCTCCCGGATGGTCACCGCGAAGCGCTCGACCTGGCTCGCGCTGCTCAACGTCGGCGCGAACTTCGGCGGCATTGGCCTCGCCTTCGGCTACATGGCGGCGCTCGGCACCTACGGCATGGTGACCCTCGCCGTGCAGAAGGTGATTTCCGGATTCATGCCTCCGGAAATCGGCTCGTTCACCAGCCTGGTGATGGCCTACTCCTACACCAACGTGCCCCTCTTCGTGCTTCTTACCCTCCCCGCGATGGGCATCATCCGCACCGAGTGGATGGAGGCCGCCGAGACCTGCGCCGCGACTCGCTGGCAGTTCTGGCGGTACATCGGGGCACCCGTGCTGGCGCCGTTCGCGCTGGCGGGTTGGCTGCTCATTTTCACCTGGAGCATCGGGCTCTACGGCCTCGCCTACGCGCTCGGCCGGACGGCCAGCACGACCGGCGAGTTGCGCCTGATCACGCTCCAGATCGGCTTGACCCTGAATACCGGGGCCGGCAAGGAAGAGCGCGCCTACGTGCTCGCAGTCGTCCTCCTGCTGCTGGCGACGGTCGCGCTGGTAGCCTACCGGCTGATGCTGAGGCGGGCGCTGCGATGGTTCACCTAGGCAGAATCGGCCGCTGGGCCTTCTTTGCGTTCATCGCGCTCTATCTCGCGATCCCGATGGTCGCGGTCATCCTGTACTCGTTCTCCGCCCGTTGGACCTCGAATATCCTGCCCGATGCCTACACCCTCGCGCACTGGGGTGAGGCGTTCCGCGACGAGCGGATGCGCAACGCGTTCTGGCGCACAACCTGGATGGCCATCGCGGTGCTGCTGCTGGACATCGTTCTGGTGGTGCCCGCGGTGTACTGGCAGCGCGTGCGGAACCCGAAGATCAGGGTCTTCGCCGAACTGTCCGCGGCGATCCCCTTCGTGCTGCCGTTCATTGTGATCGCGTTCGGCATCCTGAAGTTCATGGGCCGATCCGCTCCCCAGATGCTTGGAACGCCGCTGATCATCCTGCTCAGCCACGCCGCCATTGCCTTCCCGTTCCTCTACTGGGCGGTGGATGGCGCGATGGCCGCCGCGAATGTCGGACGGCTCAATGAGGCCGCGGTGGTATGCGGAGCGTCACCGCTCCAGACCCTGCGCCACGTCATCCTGCCGAACATCTCCTCCGGGCTTGCGGCGGGTGGCATGCTCGTCTTCGCCACGAGCTTTGGGGAATTCGCGCTCGTGCAGATTCTTGCCGGCTCGCGCTTCGAGAACATCTCCCTGTACAGCCTCGATCTGCTGCTGAACACGACCTCGCAGGTCGAACTGATGGCGGTGTTGACGATTCTGATGTTCGTGGTGCTGTTCGGCATCTCGGTCGCGGTGGTCTACCTCAACCGCGGGCGTGAGGGAGGATTCCTGCCGGGCAGCCGGGCCCTTGTCACGGAGAAGAACGAATGACCAGGTCTTCCAGCGGCGGCGTTTCCCTGAGCGGCATCAGCAAGCATTACGGCGCGGTGCGCGCACTTGACGACGTGTCGCTGGAAGTGGCGCCAGGCGAGTTGATCGCCCTGCTCGGTCCCTCCGGGTGCGGCAAGACAACGCTTCTCCGCTCGGTTGCCGGACTGGAGAAACCCGACAGCGGCCGGGTCGTCATCGGCGGCCGTGATGTCACCCAGGATCCCGCCCGAAAGCGTCCCATCGGCATGGTCTTCCAGAGCTACGTGCTCTTTCCCAACATGACCATCCGCGACAATGTCGGTTTCCCGCTCAGGATGCGCGGGGCGTCCTCCGACGCGGTCCGCAAGCGTGCTGATGAACTGCTGGCCCTTGTCGGGCTCTCCGAACAGGCCGACCGGTACCCCCACCAGGTGTCGGGCGGTCAACAACAGCGCGGCGCGCTCGCCCGCGCGCTGGCCCCGGAACCGGAGGTGCTGCTGCTCGACGAGCCGCTTTCCGCACTCGACGCGCTCGTCCGCGTCCGCTTGCGCGACGAAATCCGCCGCATCCAGCAGATGGTGAAGATCACCGCACTGTACGTCACCCACGACCAGGCCGAGGCGATGGCCATCGCGGACCGGGTCGCGGTCATGAATGCCGGGAAGATCGAGCAACTCGACGCCCCGGCTGCCCTCTACGATGAGCCCGCGACGAGTTTTTCCGCCGGGTTCGTCGGCAATCGCAACGCGCTGGAACTGCCGGTCGTCAATGGCGTGGTCAGGCTGGGCGAGGCGTTGACCGCCAACGCTCCCGCTGGCAGCGGCGGGCGCGTGGTGGCCTTCTTCCGCCCGGAGGACGTCCACGTCGGGCAGGGCGGTGAGGCAGCGACCATCGAGAACGTTTCCTTCCAGGGGCTCCTGACACGTCTCCACCTCAGCGTGCCGACGGGCGGAGAGCCTGCCCGGCTCTGGGCGGACCTGCCGAGCCGCAATGCGGCGGGGCTGCAGGTAGGAGGGTCGGTGCCGGTCCGCATCGACGCCAATCACGTGAGAATCTTCCCCGCCGAGTGATCCTTGTTGCCCATGCCGCGCAGACCCCGCTCCACCGGGAGCGGGGTTTCGTTTCCCCGGAGGCGTTCCCATGTCCGAGTCGTCGCCGCGCGTCGTGCTGATCTCGCTCGACGCCTTCAATCACCATGCTGTTTCCGCGCTGGCGACGCCACGGATGTGGGACCTCGCGCAGGGTGGCGGGGTGGCCGTGGGCGGCGTTGCCGGCGAGATGCCGTCCGTCACCTATGTGTGCCATGCCTCCATGCTCACCGGGACTTCTCCGGCGCGCCACGGGGTGACGAGCAACGCTGCGCCATCGGGCCATCCCGGCGCGGTCCCGGGCTGGGCGGGCGCGTCCGTCGTTCGGATGCCGACCGTGCTGGATGCGTGCCGCGCCGCGGGCGTCCGCAGCGCGGCGATCGCGGGCGACTGGCATATCCTGACCATAGCCGGAGCGCTGCCGGGTACCGTGGACCTGCGTTGGCCAGAGGGTCCTGCGCCCGATGACACCACCGAGCGCGATCCTTTCGGCTACGCGACGAACCGGGCGCTTCGGGATGCGCTCGTCGCGGCTGCGGCTGATCCGACGGTCCGGTTCCTGTTCGGCCATCTTAACGAGACGGACACCGCAGGCCATCTTCACGGTCCGGATGCCCCGGAAACGGCTTCGTCCTACGCCGATGCTGATGCCATCGTCGGCGAAGCGCTCGACGCGCTGCGCCCGTGGTGGGACGAAACGGTGGTGTTCGTCGTCAGCGATCACGGAATGGAGTCGATGCGGCAGGGCGGCGCGATCGACCTCACGGCCCATCCACATCTTGCTGACGTGCTCGCGGGGTCGATGGACGAGGGCGGCGCCGCGCTCGCGCTCGTGCGTGAGGGAGTGTCCGCCGACGCGGCCGGGGCGGGTTTGCTGGCTGTGCCCGGCGTCGCATCGTGGCGAGAGACCAGCCCCGGGGTGCTGCTCGTCGAGGCTGAGCCCGGCTTTGTCTTTGCACGAGGCATGACCAAGCACATCGCAGGCATCCACGGCGGCCCCGGCACGCGGCAGACGACGGCCATCGTCGGGGGAGGCCATCCCGCCGCCGTGAGGATCGCCGCGCGCCTGTCTTCTGGCGACGTCACCATCCGCGACTGGGCGCCGACCATTGCCGGGCTGCTCGGACTCTCCCTGCCGGACGCGGAGGGGCAGGATCTCGCCCTGTAAGATCGAGCGCGACAGACCGGATGCGCCTCATGGCCGCACCACGTCGCGACCACCGCTGGAACTACCAGGATCTCATCGATCTGCCGAGCGACGATGTTCGGCGCGGGATCCTCGACTGGGATTTGTACGAGATGACGCCTCCAGGTTGGGCGCACCAGACTGCGGCGCACACCCTGACGTGCCTCCTCGGGCCCTCCATCCAGGCGCTTGGAGGATCTGCGCGGTGGTTTCCACCCGGCGCCCTTCTCGGCCGCTTCGATCCCGTCGAGCTGGACCTCATTGCGGTGCTTCCCGGCAACCCTGGCGCGCACTCCTCTCGGGAATTCGAAGGCGGGCCCGATCCTGTCGTCGAGGTAGGCAGCCCGTGCAATCTTCGGCGTGACGAGGTGCGCAAGCGGCGCGTCTCCAGGGCCGCGGAGGTGCGCGTGTCCTGGCTGATCGACCCGGAGACGCGGACCGTCGAGGTCCCTGCTCTCGTCGATGGCGACGTCCTCGGCAGGCAGTTCTACGAGGATGGCTCGGTGGCGTCGGCCCTGCTTCCCGGTCTCGCCATTGCGGTGAGCGATGGTTCTGGTGATGTCGACGCCGGGTGACGTTTGCTGATCCTTCGATCGTGCTGCCCGGGAATTCCGGGTGGCTGTGCAAACAGGCGCTCACGGGAGCGCTGGATCTGGTCATCTGGATCGCGACCGATGAATGATCGCCGCGCCGTCCGTCAACGTCGAACCGCGGCGATCACATGATGCGGGCCAAATGCTCCCGGGAGAAGGCGGGCGCGCAGGTCATGCCCTTGCCGCCGAGGATGGCCGCGAGGTGAATGCCCGGTTCCGGTTCCACCGTCAGCGATTCCTCGTCGCCGACCGGGTACCAGCCTGCCCAGCGCTCCGTGACGGTCCACCCGGGAAGATCGATCAATTGGCGCGTCTCGTGGAGGATTGCGGCGTCGATCTCAGGGTCGAGCGTGGCCGACATGGCGGCCGGATCGGGCGGGTACTGGTGGGAATCACCGATGGTCAGGCTGCCGTCCGCTTCCCGCTTGATGAGGATGTGGATGCCAAACCGGTCGAGCGGTTCGGGCATCGGCGCGGCGAGCAGGGCGGCGTGGGAAGGGCAGATCGTGAAACTGTCGTATCGCCGGAGCGACCAGCCCGACGCGACCGCGGCCGGGAATGGAGCTTGCGGCATCGGCGCGGTTCGGAGCATCTGCAACTTGCAGGAGCGGACGCCGGCCGCTGCTTCGATGCCCGGATAGAGGTGGTCGAGATCGGGGCCAGGGCAGACGACGGCCCGCGCGGCGTGAACACGATCGCCACCGGCCGAGCGCGCGACGACCCCACCGGCTTCCCGGCCAATGGCGACGATATCCCGCCCGGGCAGCCAGGCGACGCCGAGCGTTTCGACCATCCACGGGATCAGCGTTCGAAAGAGGCCGCGCTGGTCGATCTGCAAGTCGTCCGTGAACAGCAGTGCGGCGGTCACGGCCTGCCGGCGCAGGGCAGGGTGAATCGCGAGGGCTGCATCCCGTTCAAGCAGGTCGCACTGGTGGCCGAGACCGGGGCCGCGTTCCGCGAATTCCGCGAGGAGAGCGGCTTCGAGGTCAGTCGTGGCGAGGTAGAGGGTTCCGTTCCCGGAGAGGGATGCCGCGCCCGAGCCGGCAAGGTCGCGGTAGATGGCCGCGCTGGCCCGCGCGATCTCCAGCCACGGTCCGGGAGCCATGCCGCTCGGAATGCACATGCCGAAGTTCCGGACGGACGCGCCCCCGGGCCATTCGTCGCGGTCGATGAGCGCGACCTTCAGGCCGGCCTGCGCCGCGAACAGGGCATGGAACGCTCCGACGGCCCCTGCGCCGATGACGATGAGGTCGTATGCCGCCATGACGCCGGGGCCTCGTCGGTCAGTCCTTCGGATCGGTCGGGACGAGGCCGATCTGCTGCCGGAACCCGAGGGCGTCCCAGCCGTCGCATCCGGCGATGACGACGCCATCCTTCAGATGGTCGAGGCTCATCCCGGAGACCTTGACCTTCTTCCCGGTCGGCGCGACGCCGAGGTATGGCCCGGTATGGGTGCCGGTCAGCGTCCAGCGCGAGACGACCGTATCGCCCTCGGCCACCAGTTCCTCGACCGTCAGGCAGATGTCGGGGAAGCCGATCAGCCACTTCTTCCACTGCCTGCGGAACGACTCGCGGCCGATGCCGAAGTCGGGGTCGTTTCCCGCGGCATCCTCCGCCACATAGCGGTCGATCGCCGACTCGTCATGCTCGCACCAGATCTCGCGGAAGAACTTCCGCACAGCTTCCTTGTTGCGCTCCTGCTCGGACATGGGAACTCCTGTCTGGCTAACGGCTAACGGCTAACGGCTAATCGCTGTCGGGAGTATCGGGGTGGGTTGTCAGGCTGTCGATGGGGACTGCCGACCGATGACCGCCGATAGCCGATAACCCCGCGCTCAGTCCCAGGGCAGCGTATACAACTTGGTGAAGGTCATCGCGCGCATGGATTCGATGACGCCTTCCTTGACGCCGAGGCCGCTGTCCTTCGTGCCGCCGAAGGGGGTGAGTTCGGTGCGGTAGCCCGGAACCTCCCGGATGTTGATGCTGCCGACCCGAAGCTCGCGGATGCAGCGGTTGATCGCCTTGAGATTGTTGGTGACGACGCCGCTGGAAAGGCCGAAATCCTGGTTGTTGGCGACCGTAATGGCCTCGTCGAGGCTGCCGACCCGGATGATCGGCGCATACGGCCCAAAGGTCTCGCAGGCGACGATCTCCATTTCCGGGCGCACGTGATCGAGCACGGCCGGGACGATTTGCGCGCCATTTCGCTGGCCGCCGTAGAGCAGTTTCGCGCCGGCGGCGATGGCGTCGTTCATCCGGCGTTCGAAGTCGGCGGCGTCGGCCTCGGAGATGACGGTGCCGATGTCGGTGCCGGAATCGAGGGGGTCTCCGACCTTGAGGGAGGGCGCGGCGGCTGCCAGTTTGGCGGCGAACGCGTCTCCCAGCGGTTCCTCGACGATGATCCGCTTCACCGCGGTGCAACGCTGGCCCGAGTTCTTGAACGCGCCGTAGAGGGCGAGATTGACCGCCTCGTCGAGGTCGGCATCCTTCAGGACGATGAGCGGATCATTGCCGCCGAGTTCGAGAATGGCGCGCTTGTAGCCCATCTCGGCGGCGATCCGTTTGCCGATCGGCGTGCCGCCCGTCAGGGAGACCAGTTCCACCGCGG